>CAYXWE010000488.1:0-3953 GCA_964468145.1 uncultured Pleurocapsa sp. | reverse complement strand
AATTGGATATGAATCTAAAACTTGTCAGTGAGGGCTGAGGGAGTCATCGGCTGAGGGCTAGTTAATCAAGAGCGTAGTCTATTAAATTGAAAACGGCTGTAAATAGGTTTATATAATACTTAAATAACAACTATATTTCCGCATTTTTGCGATCGCGCCCTTTATGCTTTTTAATCAAGATCTACTTTTTCTTCATGTACCCAAAACAGGAGGAATGGCAGTTACGCAAAAATTGTTACAGGCTTTGCCCAAACCAATCTACTACGCTCTACCCGCAAGTGTAAAAGATAAAGTTCATAATCCCCCCGAAATTATTGCAGTAGCAGGTAAACGTCATGGTAATCTCCAAGAAGCTCAAGATTGGATTGCAGAATATGGCAAAACTCTCTCTAGCTTCAAAAAAATAGTCGCAACAGTACGCAATCCTTATGGGATGGAGGTGTCTCGGTATTTTTATTTACGTCTCGGTCATCCTTGGGACAAAGGAAAAGCTCAGAAAATTGCTTTAGACAGTGATTTTGAAACTTTTGCGGTAGAAAGTCCTTATTTTGGTCGCAAATCTTCTAATATTGAGAAATATTTTCAAATTAATGGTGTAGTTCCTAATAATTTAACGGTTATTAAGCAAGAACAGTTAAACTCTGATTTGTCTGAGGTATTAGCAGAATTGAACATCAACGTGGATAGTCACATTGCTAAAAAGAATAGTACTAAACATGGAGATTATCATCAATACCTAACACCCAAGGCAGAAATAGCTATCTACAAACGCTATAAATGGTTGTTTGACGCTGGCTTTTATCCCAGAGAAGCTTTTATCACCAGCAAAGTAGAAGAGGTTTAATTAATTTATCGATTTAATCAATTTATTTGATTTAATTGAAACTCATCAAACTTAACTACATCGGAATTAGGCTCACGAGTGTCGTAACGATAGCTACTAATTGTTCCTCTAGCAGTATCAAAAACACTAAATACAGTAATATCGTTACTAGCGATGTAGGGCAATGGTTTTCCTGTTTTGTCGGTTAAAGGAGCAATGTTGGGTACAATCGGTTCTAAACCATTAGGATTGCCTACCGCAATATAGTTTTGTGAGTTATAGGTGGGAATTGGTCGAGGATTGTCTTGAGTATGTGCGCCATAACTATTACCAACATTAGAAGATTCTAAAAAGTGCATCCCCGAATCGCTTTGAAATCGATTCCAAAGATGGGAGTGTCCATAGTAAACAAGTTGTACTCCCGCAGATTCTAGTAGAGGAATTAAATCACGGATGATATAGTCATTTTCAATCGGATATTCGTAGTAGAGAGATTGAAGAGTCTTGTCTTGAGCGTAATATGGCTTTGGTTGAGGATCGGTATATGGGGGAACAATATTACCTCCCAATGTATGGGGAGGATGATGTAACATCACGATTTTATATTTTGCTTGTCTAAAAGCATCACTATTTAGTTCTTGTTGCAGCCATTGATATTGCTGACTTCCTTTTTTGATTGGTTCAAAAATATGCTGTCCATAACCATAAGCTTGAGGATTGTTAAGATTATCGATGCTTTCTTTGTAACGTCCTTGAGCTTCGGCTGCTAAATCGGGACTGCGCCAAATATTAGTTACATATAGAGAAATGAGGCGGATATTGCCAAAGGTAGTAGCATAATAGCGTTTTTCTCCACTATTGCTTTGAGGTAAACTAAAAATCTCTTCGTAGGTATCGGTATTAAATGAATGATTTTTAATCCAGTCTTGTTTAATTTGAGAATCTTTAGTGGGATTTACTCGATTGGCTACTTGCTGATAGAATTGCGCTGCTGCTTCACGGGGTATGGGTTGGTTGAATTCCTGTTTGAGAGTGGGTTCAGATTTTCTTCCCATTACCTCATGATTGCCGAGCGCCGTAAATAAAGGAGCGTGCTGTATTATTTCACCTCCTGTGTATTGAGTTTTGATCCCGTCGCGCTCTAGTTCATAATTAGCTTTACCCTGCAAACTAGGGAAAAATGCAGCACCACCAAGATCGTCAAACCATTCCGAAGCGCGATCGCTGACGTTAACCAAATCCCCAGGGAAAAACACCCCGTCTACTCGATCTACGGTTTCTACTACTTTGGCTAAGTTAGCAGCAGTCATCGGCATTAGCTGGTGATCGGAAGTTAAAAGTATTTTCAGCGGTTTTTTGCTAGTGGGGTTGCTAGCAAGAGTAAAGGTATTACTCGCAATAGTCTGTTGTCCTCGCTGACTTTCGACTCGATAGGGCAAACGGCGATCGCTCTTTAAACCAGTTACGGTTGCTTCGTGTCGCCAGATATCCCTCTTGCGGGGCTGAGGGGGAGGATTATTGATTTTGGACTCTCGATCTTCACGGACGCGGGTTAATTTGCTAGTAGTAGCCTCAGCTTGACGTTCTAAGTTTGTACCGTATTTAACTATATGGCGATCGCCCTTAAATTCCGTGAACCAAACTACATTGACGCTATTTTCTGTTGGTACTTGTAAAAAAGGATCGCTTAATAAAGAGTCTTGTTGTTGATTCATCGACTGTGTTTGTGCAGCATAAGTCATCGGTAAATACTCCCTTGCGATCGTTCCAGATAGGATTGTAGTTGTCAGAACCAGTTTACCGATTTTTGTAGATATAATCGCCATATTTATCAGCTAATGTATTAGAGAAATATTTAAATTAAAATTGACTTTATAAAGGCTATAACTGCATTTAACGTGCTTTTTATACCTCTTCCAAACCTCAAAGTTCGACTGCCTAACTCCACCAATTTAAGACCTGTAAAATTAACTATAGATAGCCGTTCGGTACATTTACATTTTAATTGTGAAGGGATTTTATCTGGTTAAGAGGTAGATATGGTTCAGTTAAGCTATCCGTAAAGATAGTCTATATTTTTTTAGAGAAACGTCTTATTGTCGATTTACAATCCTTTGTTAATAAGCCTTACAGCCTAATACATCTAAAATTACTTATAGATATCGATTATTAATTTAAGATCTAGAAAATATTGAAAAAAATTGCAAAATCAACGGATTTACAACTACTTTGACCATTCTTTTTTAATGATTCGATGAAGAACAAAAAAATAACTAGATATTTTCAACTAAAAGAGTTTATAATAATAAATAAGAAAAAAGTAATTCTACTAGGTAATTTAATAGAAAATACAAGAAAACTATTACAAGTTTTTTGTTGGAACTGAAGCGTTTGCGCTGTTTTAGGTCGCCTGTGAATTATTAAATATGTGTGTTTTGTGGTATCCTTCTTTCCATCCCACCCTAGTCATCAAAGGGGTGGGATTTTTTATGTTTATAGCTAATAATACTTATTAGAAAAGTTTAAATTTCATATTTACCTTTAAACACCTCGATCGCAGCACCACTCATATAAACTCGGTTATCTGCTGCCGACCAATCAATTTGCAAACATCCCCCTGGTAGTTCTACAGTACAAGCGCGATCGCATTGATTATTTAGTACCCCTGCTACTACCGATGCACAAGCACCAGTACCGCAAGCCAAGGTAATTCCTGCACCTCTTTCCCAAACTCGCATTTTGATATAATCCGATTTAACCACCTCAATAAATTCCGTATTAGTACGTTGGGGAAAAACACTGTGATGCTCGAATTGAGGGCCAATTTTTTCGAGGTCGATGTCGTCGCTATTTTCAACAAAAGTTATACAGTGGGGATTGCCCATGCTTACCGCTGTTACCGACCAAGTAGACCCAGCTACTTCTAGAGGTTGTGCGATCGCCTTACCATCTTGCGAACCCAAAGTTGTAGGAATTTCCTGGGGGATTAATTGAGGCTCTCCCATATCTACCGTCACTTCACCGTTAGCTTCTAATTTGGGAACAATTAATCCTGCTAGGGTATGGATTTTGTAAGATTTATTAACTTGGTTGTTTCCTTCGAGATCGGCGATAAACTTAGCTAAACAGC
>CAYXWE010000487.1:0-3959 GCA_964468145.1 uncultured Pleurocapsa sp. | reverse complement strand
GATAGTATAGCTGAATTTAGGGGTGCTTTTTTGGCTGACGACGTTTTAGATAACAATCAAGTATTTGAATATGTTTGATGACGTGGGTCATTTATTTTATTAGTTTATTCTCGATCGGAAAAATCAATTAAACTAAATATAGTTATAGAGAGGTTGATATGGCGATCGCATTACCACCTTTAGTTTCTGAATTTACTATTACTGGTAGACTAGAAGACTTTGTAGTCAATTCTAAAGGTCGTGTCAAATCTCTCTATATATCTACCGATGAATCAGACTATTCAATCGAGGTAGCCAAAGAACAAAAGAATATTCTGGGCAAATACCTCCAACCAGGCTGCCATCTAAAAGTAACGGGGATGCGCAAATACAAACTCGATCGCCAACAGGCTTATTATAAAGCCTATCGGATAGAGTTACTGGCACAACAAGTTCCTGCCCAGATAAAGAGTACAGGTAATAAACCGTTAGCTAAGATCTTAGTCTGTCAAGGCTCAAGCTGCAGTAAAAAAGGCAGCCAAACAATCTGCCAATTATTACAAACTGAATTAAAAGCTCAAGGTGTAACTGGTAAAGTAGCAATTCAAACTACTGGCTGCATGAAGCAATGTAAGCAAGCCCCTTATATTATTATGCCAGGGAGAAATTCTTACAGGAGAGTGCAACCCCAGCAAATATCTAAATTAGTCAGCAAGCATTGTTTGTAAAAGCGATCGAGCAACTAAAGAGTAAACAATAAAACAAATTGAAATTGCGACTACTGATTTTCCAGGCTATAAACGAGATTAATACTATCTCTTGTTTCATATTCAAATTTTTATGCTTAAATTTCGTTGCTGGCAAATACCTAAAAGCATTCATTCTGATATTCCCACAAACTTAGTTATCAAAAAGTTAGCATCGCCAGTAGGATACTAAGCTGATTATGATTCAGTTAAAAAATAAGCTTAGCTTTGACGATCGCCGTTTTTGGCTTTTAACTAATGCTGGATTGTTAATTGCTTTCAATCTGTGTCTGGTAGATTATAGCTCGACTTATTTAGTATTTTGGTTTACTGCCCTTTCAATTACCTGGCGCAAGAGAAAGCAGCTTGATTTTGATAGTAATGCGATCGCAACCGCTATTGGTTTGAGTTTGATTAGTTGGATATTGTTTCGGGGAATAAACGGAGATCGCACTATGGATCTGATTACTCGAATGTATCCCATCTTTTCGGTAGTGGGCATCTATTTAATGGCATCGAAAGCCAGCAAAATAATTCAATACTGGCGAGAAATATTTATTGTTAGTTTGACTGGTATTCCTTGGGAACATATTGCTTCTGTAGTATTGCCTATAGAGCGAGTTTCGATTTTGGATGCTAAGATATCTCGGCTCATGCTATGGTATGTAGGTTTTGATGTCGCTCAAAAAGATAATTTAGTTATTCTGCCCAAAGGAGCAATACAAATTGCAGGTTCTTGTTCCAGTTTTAATTTGTTGGGTTTGATGTGGCAGTCGTGTCTGGTAATCTGTATCTACTTTGCAGTAAAGAGAAACCACCAACTATTGCTAGGGATTGGCTCTACTATAATTGCTCTGGGTGTCAATGGAGTACGTCTTTGTTTGATGGCTCTTTTGGTAGCCAACAATCGTACTTCTGCTTTTGACTATTGGCACGGTAGTGCGGGGGCAGAGATATTTACCACAGCAGCGATTTTAATCCTGGCTTTGTTTTATTGGCTTTTAAGTAAGCGTCAACCAGAAATTTTACATTTGTCATGATCGACTTAAACTGGCAAAGATCGCGATTAGTAATTTTGGGTAGCTATAGTCTGGTTATATCCGCAGCATTATTGTTGGTATGGACTAAACCTAGTAAAGATAGATTGACCCAAGATCTTGCTTTGTCGGGTTGGACAGAAATTGAGAGCGATCGATTAATCTCAGAACATCAATTAGCCCTCGGAAGAAAAACGAGCCAAAAGCAACACAATTTAGAAATAGAAATATATCATCTTCCTACCAACTCAGGAGACACCTTGAGATCGATCGAGCGGTATTGGGCGATCGAGATCGAGCAAAAAGATCTAGCGATGAAGTCGGATAGTCAGATCGGCTCTTATGGTTTGTTAGCTAAGGATAATCGAACTTTTCTCCATACTTGCATTCATGGTAGTGGCAGATCGGCTTTTGACCCCAGGCAGTTTAGTAAATTAGCCAATGAGAATCTGTCATCTCGTTTGTTGCCTTGGATATTTGGCTTGAAGGATTTGAGAGACTGGGATTGCTTTTGGGTCAATATGTCTGTTTCGACGAGCGATCTTACCGACAAAGAAGCCCATCAGTATTTGAAGCAAAGGTTAGGGGCATTATTACAAAAAATAAAATCCCACAAATTAACTATCCGCAATTGATTCTTCGTTGCTTGGTTGCAACATTGTAACTAACGAAATTAACTTTTCGGGTTGACAGGGTTTAGTAATGTATTCTGCTGCACCAGCCAACTTGGCTCTAACGCGGTCAACTGCGCCATCTCTACCAGTTAACATGACAATTGGTACGTTTTTATATTGTTGGGATTTTTTGAGCAGACTACATAGCTCGTAGCCATTAATCTTCGGCATATTTATATCCATAAAAACTACGGCTGGCTGATATTGATAGATTTTATTTAAATTGGTATAGGGATCGAAAATACTTACCACTTGATATCCCACTGATTCTAGAGTCATTTTAATTTGTTTTTGTACGGTTTTGCTATCGTCAATGCAAAGGATTAAAGCTGATTTATCGTTGATATTTAATTTTATTTGAGGATAAGTTTGCTGCTTGATTGATTTTGTACTAAGTTGTGGCGATCGCTTTTGATTGCTCGACTCCATGACCTTATTTTCGTCGAAAGGGAATAGTTCAACTATATTTTTTTCGACACACTGTTTGAGAAACATTGCTAAAAGATAGGTACGAATGTTCGCTATAGTAGCTATCTCATATAAAGTACTTTTATTAATAAATAGTCCCGCAAAAGATGATAGCTTGATAGAAGCAGCTAATGATTTCAACTTGGGGTTAGTGTATAATATTTGCCAGAGCTTATAAAATTTTAGAGCATTTTCTTTTCTTAAATATAGGCGAGTAAAAGGAGTACCTAAATAATTTCTTAAAGGCTGCCAGGCTTGAGTTCTTTCTTGAAGTTGGAGGTGGGTTACATTAGAATAAAAAATAGAGTTACTAATTCTTTTATAGGGAATAAAATTAACATTAGTTTCTTCTATAGTTCCGATATGAGTTAGGCTTTCTTGGCAAAAATTAAACAAAATAGATTTAATAGTTTCTTCTGATAACTGCCGTTCTGCTAAATACTTACTCAATTGAAAATATTCAGAACGTTGAGAAGAAATAATTTTTGGGCTGTCTGAGCCTAAATTATATCTTTGCCAGAGATAGTCTAAACGTATTTGTTGTCCTGCAGTTGTACTCGCGTATTGAATTCTTCCTTCTAGTAAATATACCAACCAGCTAATTGAAGAGTCTTTTGGTTCTTCTATTTCGATACAGCCAGACCAATGTTCTAAGGATTTGGTTACTATTACTTGTAAAGGATTCATCATATTATTTACAGTTATTGAAGAGAGCCTGATATGTCCTTAAAAGTAAGATGAACACAAATCTAGCAGAAATTTTTATCGATTGTTAGTTGTTTCTAGAGAAACATTTTGCCCCCTCAGCCTTACCAAAAAATTTTGATAATTTTGGAGTAATTTTGTTGCTTTGAAAGTAGCTATTTTTTTTGGGCGATCGCATTACAATATTGTTCGCCGTTGATTTGATTTAATAAAATAGTAAATTCATTTTGATTCCAAACGATCTTAATATTTTATTCTTGTAATTCTAAAATTATCTCCCCAGCTTCTTTGGCACTTTCAGCTAATTTGTCAATCAAGCGATCGCCAAATTTACCCTTGAGTTGTTGTCT
>CAYXWE010000486.1:0-3960 GCA_964468145.1 uncultured Pleurocapsa sp. | reverse complement strand
AGTTGACTATTGTAATCTAAATCTTTACTGATAAAATCAGGATTATTATTGAGACGTTTTTTTAAATTAGTCGCAGACAAGCAAGATTTGCTTAAGTTTGCTTTAGTACTATTATATTGTTCGATCGCATTATAATTAAAATCGAATAATACTTTTTTAGTTTCTAATTGACTCTTTATGATATCTTTTTGCTGCTCGCTCAAAAATTCAGGAATATCCTGCAGCTTTTCTAGAGCTAGTTCGGTAGCCTTTAATTTGGAATCAATTTCTGTATTTTGTGCCAAGCTATGAGAGCCAAACCCGATCGATATTTTTTCTAGTTCGTCAATTTTCTGCTTGACTATTTTGAGATCTCGGTCGTATTGTTTAAACTGCTTTTGATTAAAGGGTAAGCTTTGCTTAACGAGAAACAGCATTAATAAGCTACTAAAAGTACCAAAAGCTATATAAATATACGCAGTTCCCGATTTTTTAGTGTCTTTTTGAGAAAATAAACTCACAATGCTTTCCTCATTTTGTAGTTAAAACGTAACAAATACGTTATTTTATTCCTTCTTTAAATAACTAAACAATTTAGTTTTCACAATAATCTCGATCTAGTTGTTAATACAGAATAATTATGAATTTATCAATAAGTTAATTGGGTCAACTATTTCCCGCTGTCAAGAGAAAGATAGGCAATCGAGGGTCTTTGACAATCTAATCAAATAAAATTTGACTAGCTAACCTTTCGCTGACACTATAATAAGATCTCCAAAATAGCCTCTATAATTGGAAACTGTAAATACGAGAATTTCCCCAGATTGCGATCCGCAATTTATATTAAGAGCTTAAAACCTTAAGCTCAATAGCGATCGCCAGTAAAACATGACTCCCTACAAAATTATTTTTTAGCACCTATTAATGACAGATGCGTGGCTGCAACTTTTAAGTCAACATAAAGCGATCGCGGTAATAAGATGTCCCGATTTAGACTTAGCCTTCGAGATGGCTCTTGCTGCATCGGTTGGAGGAATTAAATTAATTGAAATTACCTGGAATAGCGATCGCCCTGCAGAATTAGTTGCTCGACTCAGAGCGAAATTACCCCACTGTACGATTGGCGTGGGAACAATTTTAAATTCACATCAGCTACAAGAAGCGGTATCCGCAGGAGCGCAATTTGCTTTTGCGCCTCATTTCGATTCAGAGTTGTTAAATACTTGTTTGTCTCGCTACGAGATACCTTTCGTCCCAGGAGCATTGACCCCAACAGAAATAGTTTCTGCTTGGCAGCAGGGAGCCAAAGCAGTTAAAGTTTTCCCCATAAAGTCTTTGGGCGGTGCGGAGTATATTAAGTGCTTGCAAAGACCTTTAAGCCAGATTGCTTTAATTCCTACTGGTGGTATTACTACAGACAATGCTCGAACTATGATTGATGCAGGAGCGATCGCTGTAGGCATTTCTAGCAGCCTCTTTCCTCACGATGAGATCGCTTCTCAAGACTGGTGTGCTATCGTCACTAGAACTAAAAAATTATGCGATCGTTTAATAAATTAAATTCAAAATAAATCTGCTCTCCCAAACACTGGAAGAGCAGCTATCAAAAAAAATATAAAACTTTTTTTAGAGATCGCCACCGCGCAATGCTAATAAAAATATTACTACTGGGCCAGAAATCAAAATCAATGCTACACTGAGCAACTGAAAGACTACTGTCAGTTCGAGGTTACCAAAAACGCTAAAAATGTTAGTTAAAAAATCCATTTTTTCTCCTAGAGTTTGCCAAAATCAGATCTATAAAAATATGGCTAAATTTTGAATGCCATCCTCTATAATACCTGGGAAAGATCTGCTATCTTTCAGGAACGATATAAAAATATATAAACTTTTATTACGCCACATTAATAATATTAAATTAGGATTGCCATAAACTCAACGATTTATCTCATTTCAAGATCGAATCCTAGTTAATATATCCGAAGTCAGTAATATCTTTTTAGCTGCTACGCCGTATTTTGGGATATGTTTTGATGCAGCGTTTACTCGATCGATGTCTTTAGCAGTATTGCCTACTATCAGTGTGCCACTTTCGCCAATTGTTTTCCCTGTAGCAGATCGAATAAACGCAAAGAAATACAGTTTTAAAATTCAGCCAGTATTTTCCTTCCTAGTTCTTGTTTGAATTCATTGGATAGACTTCCAAAAGGTTTCTCAGCAGCTTGACCAAAGTAAACTTTACTGACTTTGCCTCTATCTAACGAAAGCTGGTATCGATCGATAATATATGGTTTAGCTCTATCTGTGCCATTTTGTCTTTTATCAAAACTTAGGAATTTTACTTTGTTCGTTAAATTTAATTCTTGAAGCCAAAATTGAGCGATCGATATCAATATAATGTCTGGTTCTAAAATACTAATTAGCTCTTGCCAAAGTTTAAATCCAGCATTAAATAATTCCTTTTGAGACTTATGAGATAATTTGCTCCAAGTTGGATTTGTAGCAATGGGACTACATATATCCGCGTGAATCGCTCGATTGACTCGCTCGTTCTTACTGTAATAACTTGCTTCTATTCCGTTTAAAATTTCCTCATAGCTTCCAAACCAGCTTTTATAAGGTTCATACTCAAAGTAAGAATTAAGTGCAGCAGCATAATATTGTTTTTCTTCCCAATCAGGAAAACGCAAGAACGAATATGGCTCGCCTTTTTTACGGCAAAATTCAGTTGGAGAAGGGTTTTTACCGACAGTAATAATTTTGATCTTTGATTCAAAATAGGCTTTGATATCGCCAAAATACAAAATTGGAATGGCAGGTTTGATAACATAGTCTGGATTTTGATTTTTTTGATAGTATTCAAGCGTTCTATTTAATAGAGAAGTAAGTTCTTTCAACTTATAAGACAAAAAGTTCCTAAAAAGGAAATAAACAGTGGGTTTGGTTAGCAATGGCAACGCCAAAACTCGTGAGATTGTAGGAGTATATATTGGCGATCGCCATGAATCAGCAGCTCGAAAATTGTGGACTTCATTACCCCAAGTCTATCGACAGTGTGCAGTCGCTTACACATATTTTTGGAATGCCTATGGAATAAGCATTAAAAAATATTGATTGAAGGGTCGATTTTCCCCAAAACTCTCATAAAATCGGGAGATTGGGAAGTGCAAAGTAGAATCCAGCAGTCAAAATAACACACACAAAATACATCTAAAATCAATAACTCAAGCTAGATGTTTTGTTGTGCTGCTCTATGCTACCTTACCCAAGCTTAAAATAGAAAAAATTCTCTAACTTATTCATAATCGGGAGCAAGTCTAACAGTGGTAGTCCAAGTAGATCGCGAAACAAGTAACAATTATGAAGCAAAAACCCAAGAGATTGCTGGCCAATTAATTAAAACTACTAGAGATAATAATATCTTTAGTAAGATGCGCGATAGTATGCGCTGGGATGATAAAGTCTTGGACTGGACTATGAGTAATCCTGGGTTACGGGTGCAAATGTTCCGCTTTATCGATACTATTCCTTCTCTTCAGAGTAAGGCAGAAATCGCCAATCACTTCCAGCAGTATATGAGTGCGGAAGAGGTAGAGTTACCCAGTGCATTGAAGGGGATGATTAATTTCAGTAGTGCGGATTCTTTACCAGCCCAAACTGCAGCAGCTACCATTACCAAAGCAGTAGAAACCTTAGCTTATAAATACATTGCAGGGGAAAACATCGACGAGGTAATGAAAACTATTGCTCGTCTGCGAAAAGATGGCATGACTTATTCTATTGATCTATTGGGTGAGGCGGTAATTACCGAAACTGAAGCCCAAGGATATTTGCAACGCTATATGGATACTATCAAAGAACTAACCCAACAGGCTAAGGGTTGGAAACGCAAAGCAGGAATCGATCTTGCCGATGGAGAAGAATTACCCCAGGTACAGGTATCAGTTAAACTTACGGCTTTTTATTCTCAATTCGTTCCTC
>CAYXWE010000485.1:0-3967 GCA_964468145.1 uncultured Pleurocapsa sp. | reverse complement strand
ACCAATTTATTTTTTTCTTAACTTGTCACAGTTGGCTAACAGCTAACAGCCCTAAGCTAATAGCCCTTTATTCTTCACCAAAAAAGTAGCCACTTTCTAATTCAGAATTACTACCAAATACATACATTTGTTCGTCATTAATCACTGAATCGGAGGTAGTTTCTACAGCAGATCTCAAACTTGGTTTGTCGAAATATAGGCGCAAATCAATAAAGCCATCAGAGTTGATATCTTGTAAGTCGCTTTGTTCTTCTAAAATCGCAACCCCATTACCATTTAACAGCACGTCTCGATCGTCATCTGCTTTGATGGAAGTTAGATCGATATTAGCTACGTCAAAATCTTCTGTACCATAAATAACAGTTTGAACTGTGCCATTACCCGATAAATCAGTTTGTTGGCTAATTGAAAATGGTCGCCAGTCAATATCGACTTTTTTCGCCACCATTACTTCAATTGACTCAGTTGCCTCTAAATTATCGCTGTCGGTAACGGTTACCGCAGCAGTATAGATACCTTCGGTGTCGTAAGTATAGTTAGTTGAAATATTGCCTATTTCACCACCAAGAGATTGGCGAAATTCGAGGAAAGGCTGGCTATTATCGCCCCAGTCGAATTCTAGATCGTGGCTGTCTTCGGTATTGACATCGGTGTATTTGGTATCTATGGATAAAGAATCTCCTTCGACAATCAGACCTAATTCTGAAAGATTGTTAGCTAAAGCTCCTAATTCGGGGGACAATTTAAAACTATTTTTGGCAATTAAAGAGCTTAAGGCATCTAGTTTATCTGAGCCATCGAGGTTGTTCGTGCCTGATTCCCACCAGCTACCCCATTGGTTATAAGAATCGGGATTGTTAAAGCTAGCGGAGAGATCTACTCCCAACTCGCTGAGGGTAGTGAAGTATTCTTGGGCAAGTTCTGACATCCGAGGATCGGACTTGGCAGCATTAAATAGATCGTTAATTGCTTGATTATCTTCTTCGCCAAAGTTGACTGGAAGGTTTTGACCGACTTCGTAAGTCAGCAACTCTAAGTTTTCTGATTCTGCGATGTCGATATAGGTTTGAGTGCGATCGTAAGCTGCCTCGAATGCACCCCCTGGAGGACTATTGCTTAAAACTCCACCCTCGGTAAGTTCGGTAAACAACTTGTCTACTCCACCATCGGCATCTTCTGTCCAACTAGCAATTTCCTCTGCGTTATCGCGATCGGCTAAATAAGTAGCAGTATAAGGAGAAACAGCGATCGCATCTATACCATAGGCTTCGTTGGATAGTGGCTCGTTAGTCCAGTTATAGTCTAGGGCGCGTTCAATGGTAGTGGTGTTGGTTGCTTGTCCCCCAACAACTCCAATTACTCTTTCTTTATCTGTATCGAATACTTCGTCCCAAATTTGAGTTACTTCTGTGGTGCGTTTGCTATACCAGTCTAGACGCTTGCCAAAACCATCGACAAAAGTAGTGGGAAATTCCTCTTCTCCCTGCTCTCTGATCCACCCAGATTGAGTATTACTAGGATTCCAAATCTCGTAGGAGTATTCTACATACACTTCTAGTTCTGGATCGAGATTGTCCCGCACGTACTCGGCAAAATTAGTAATATATTCATCCGTTGCTAGATGGGGAAGATTGAACCAAGGTGCGGTTTGAGTTTCGTTGGCTAACTCTACCATTTCTTCGATCGCCACCCGATCTTGAGCGAAAATACTACTATCAGGGGTGGGGCGATCGCTCCACTCGCTTTCTGTGGAGCTATTTGTTCCCATCCAGTCTAAATAACGTAGAGTATCAAAATTATCAACAGTGTCTAGAAAATCTGGGGTATAGGTTTGCTCGGCTAGATCTTCGTATTTTTCTGGAACTACGCGAATATTTCTCAGATAATCCCCCGTGTCGTTGGGGTCAGTCTCGGTAATCCTGATCCAGATTCCATTACCGCGAGGATTAATATTGATTACATCTCTACCAGGAGAAGAGGCAGAGGGATCTATCTGGGCATCAAAATTATATTCAATCGTTCCCTCTCCGTCATAGAGGACTACATATCGATCGTCAAGATAATAATCTTGTTCGCGGTATAGCAATGCCCCTACACTAGAATATTGTGGGTCATCTTCAGGTTCGGGGATAGATTTGACCCAACCATTTTCATCTAAATCTAACAGTCCGTTTTCTGCAGTATTCCAAACATTAATAAAATTACCTTGATCGTCTTGATTAACGCCAAAATCTTGCGTAATCCAATTTGGGGCTGTTCTGAGAGCATTAAGAAAAGGTAATTCGGGGGATATGCCTTCGGACAAAGAGTGAAGCTGATTACCTAGGGGGACAGAACGATTTTCTGCCAGTACATCTATCGTCGTCGAAGCGGTAGCAGTGCCACCAGAACCATCGCTAACAGTATATTCAAAGCTCGCCTCACCAGAAAAATTAAACTGGGGGGTGAAAATAATATTCCCATCGCTATCTTGAGCCACAGTACCGTTGACTGCATTACCCACTCCTGTAATAGTGAGGCGATCGCCATTACCATCAGTATCGTTGGCTAATAGTCTGGACTCTAGTAAAATCACTTTGGTATTTTCAATCGTTACTGTAGAGTCGCTACCTAGTTCTGGATCTAAGTTAGGATCGACCAGTAGCTCCACCTCTTCTTTAGTTAAAGCGCGATCGTACACTGCAACATTTTTGATGCTATAGCCCGAAGCACCGTCTTGAGAGCCAAATTCTGACGGCTCATTTCCAATTAATCCTCCCACACCAACGTCAACTTTTTCGGGAGTCGAACCAGACTCTCGCTCGATATAGATACCATCAAGATAGGCAGTAAAAGGGCGATTGTTAGCCAAATCTTCTTCGCGATCGATTACCAAACTGGCATGATGCCAGGTATCTGACTCTAGTAGATTGGAGGCTGTAAAATTTCCCGACCATTGTCCTTGGGACTGATTCCAGACATTAAAGAATAAATTGCCATTTTCGACATAAATATCTAGTCCTTGAGAAATGCCATCTTCTTCGTAGATTGCTAGTTTGCTATGGCGATCGACATCATCGACTTTGAACCATAAAGAAATACTGCGTTGGTCATAAATATTTGATTCTGTTTCGTTGCCAAAATCATATTGACCTTCAAATTGTAGTGCTGGGTTTTGATTAGAAGTATTGTTTTCCATCGTCAGAAATAAGTAATTAAGGATATAAAAATCTTTAGGTTGCCTCTGTTTAACTTGCTTGCTTCATACCTAATAAAAACCGATATTCGAGGGAACAAATTGTACTGTGGTAAATAGGAAAGTAGGGAGATAGTTAACAACTAAATCCCAATTTACCTATACTTCAATGCCCAAGTGTTTAAAATTTTTCCTCACTCGATTTGGGCTATTTTGCCATAAAAAAGCGAACTATTTAGGATAGGGTGTTCCCTCCATTGATTCCAGGTTTAAATTCTTAATTCACTACAAAATAAACTGCCATTTATAAAAAAAATAACGGTAATTTACTCATTCAAGTTAACTATAAATTTTCCTTTTAAATTAAAATATTTTTGATTGATCGAAGATAAACTTTAAATAAATCAAATTAAAAGTTAAAATTAGTTTTTTGGCATTGATTATTATTAAATCAATTTTTATAAAGTATATTGCTAAATAATTTATTTGACAATTTTTTGTTAACCAGACAACACTTTTTAAAAGCTAAATTAATTAGCAGTTTAAATATACTAATTAATTTATCTAAATTATTCATAACAGACTTAAAAAAACAACTAAATATTGTTATTAAAGATAAAACAATAACATAACTTTAAATATTGGCTTTTACCTCCGCGTTAATGCTTAAACCTTTTAGGCGGTATCTTTTTGAATTTCTAATAACTGAAAACATTCGTTCTGGAGCAATAGAGAAATCACCGAAATGCTCATTAACCAAGAGTTATAAGTCAGGTTGATTATATAGCGATC
>CAYXWE010000484.1:0-3971 GCA_964468145.1 uncultured Pleurocapsa sp. | reverse complement strand
ACAATAATCGGACTAGCAGCATCAAAAAAGCTCATATACTCCATCCCCGTAAACCGCTGTAAATCCTCAGTTAGTTGGGGGCTGGTTAAAGTCCCAGTTGCTAAAACAACGATGGCATCTTCAGGAATTTCAACAATTTCTTCGCGCCGAAAGTCAATCAGGGGATGATTATCCAAAATACTAGTTAACTCCCTGCTGAAAACCCCTCTATCTACCGCTAAAGCCCCCCCTGCGGGGACAGAATGCTCGTCTGCTGTGGCAATAATTCTCGAACCCAAACGTCGTAGTTCTTCGTGAAGCAAACCCGCAGCGCGATCGCTATTTTTAGCTCCAAAGGAATTACTACAAACTAGTTCTGCTAATTCTTCTGTATGATGAGCGGGAGAAGTTCTCACAGGACGCATCTCATACAGCCTAACAGATACACCCCCTTGAGCTACCTGCCAAGCTGCTTCTGTCCCTGCCAAGCCACCACCAATTACAATTACTTTATTATTTGTATTGTTTGTCATTGAATTAATTAATTCACCAATCTTTGATAAAACTTAGCAGAGACTCAAATCAAACGCGCCATATTTCAACTATTACTTTTCAATACATTCTAGGTTTAGACAGTTGTGCGGATTACACCTAAACATTATTATCACCGTAATTTCACTGAAGACGAAATCAATCCGTAGATTTATGGTAGAGGCGAATTAAATTTATTGCTAATAATTTAAAACCTAGAAAATTTTAGGATTGCAATTTTGGCAATATTCAGTGAAGTCGTAAATTATTCCGCGTACTAGCAGCCACTGGTACGCGTTTTTTTGTATATAAAATTGAGTAATTCTAATCGAGCAACTTTAAAAGCCCATTACTTCAGCAACCTTTTTCAGGTCTAGAGGAACTCCTTGCTTGAGCTGATTTCCGCTATGATCGACCGCACTACTAGGATCTTTTAAACCATTTCCCGTTAGAACACAAACTACCGTAGCGTTATCGGGTACTCGATCTTTAACTTTCAACAAACCAGCCACTGAAGCAGCACTGGCTGGTTCGCAAAATACTCCTTCTTCTGATGCTAAGAAACGGTAAGCATCTAATATTTCTGCATCGGTTACAGGGTTGAATTCTCCCCCACTGGCTTCTTTCACCGCTACTGCTTTTTGCCAGTTAGCAGGATTGCCAATTCTAATTGCGGTTGCTAGGGTATCTGGGTTAGCAACAGGCTCTCCTGAAACTAGAGGAGCAGCACCCGCAGCTTGAAAACCCATCATTTGGGGCAATCTAGAAGATTTAGCAGCAGAGCGATATTCACAAAAACCCATCCAATAAGCACTGATATTACCCGCATTACCAACAGGAATGCACAACCAGTCAGGAGCATTTCCCAAGACATCTACTATTTCAAATGCTGCGGTTTTTTGTCCTTGTAACCGATAAGGGTTAACTGAATTAACTAAGGTCACGGGATAGCTTTCCGATAGCTGACGCACAATATTGAGAGCATCATCAAAGTTCCCGTCGATCGCGATAATTTCCGCCCCATAAAGCAAGGCTTGAGCTAGCTTACCCAAAGCTACGTAACCATCGGGTATAACTACAAAAGCTTTCATCCCCGCACGACGAGCATAGGCAGCAGCAGCAGCAGAGGTATTGCCCGTACTGGCACAAATAACCGCCTTTGCCCCATCTTCTTTGGCTTTAGAGATTGCCATAGTCATCCCACGATCTTTAAAGCTTCCTGTTGGATTCAAGCCATCGTATTTTACATAGACTTTGACCCCGCGACCAATCGCTGAAGAAATCGCATGGGCGGGAATCAAAGGCGTATTGCCTTCGAGTAAAGTCACTACGGGAGTGGCTTCGCTGACGGGTAGATAAGGGCGATAGGTTTCAATCAAACCTTGCCAGTTATTCGCAGTCCTGGCAATGGTTGGATAGGATAGCTGGGTCGGGGGGATACTCAATGTCACGGGCTGTCTTAACTAATGTTTTTTTTGGCTTTTGGCTTTAGATCTTAGCTTGCTGAAGTAATTACGACCCCAGACTCGATAGCTAATTACCAACTGTTAAAAGCCACTAGAAATATTTAACGAACAAGGAGGAAATTTCCTAGCAAGCAACTTTTATTTGTCTGGATATCATATATAGCCTTCTAATTAAAACTGCTTGCTGAGTAATGATTTACTGTTCGATAATCACTTCCGATCTTACCTTACCCTTGGACTTAGTTCGAGGTGATTTCGACCCACTGTATCCGCCTTTACGAGAAGAACGACCAGAACGTCCTTTTTTCTTAATGACGGGTTTAGCAAAACTATCTTCAGGAACTTCCCAATCTCCTTTCATCCAGTTAGGACAGTCGCGGTCATAGACCATTTGTAATGCTGCTGCTGCGATCGCCTGAGCATCGTACTCGTCGCTCAATTCTCTTACCAAAGGCAAGAATGAAGCCATTCTTTCTCCTGCCAAAGTTTCTTTAATTTTGGTTTGTAGCTTGGCAATACGTTTTGCTTCTACTTGGGCGCGGTTGGGGATTTTGGCTACATCTAACTTGGTACGCAGTCTGCGTTCGATCTGTTTTAGGGTACGGCGATCTCCTGAATGAACTAGAGCGATCGCTGTTCCCGTTCTACCAGCACGACCAGTACGACCGATACGATGAATATAGGTTTCAGTATTATCGGGCAAATCGTAGTTGATGACATGGGTCAAATCCTGTACGTCCAAACCCCTAGCTGCAATATCTGTAGCTACAACCATTCTGATTTTGCCATCGCGGAAGCGTTTAACTAGTCTTTCGCGCTGCATCTGACTCAAGTTGCCGTGATATTCATCAACGCTGTGTCCCGCCTCTTGTAGCTTGCTAGTGAGTTCGCTAGCAGTACGCTTGGTGCGGACAAAGATAATTGCTGAATCGGGTTCTTCAATTTCTAAAATTGGCTGTAATGCTTTAGTTTTATGCCAACCGCGAGGGATCGTATAAATATGCTGGTCGATTCTAGTGGGTGCTGCTTCTTTCTGTTTAACGCTAATGTAAACAGGAGAATTTAAGAAGTTTTTGATTAAATCTTTAATTTCTCTGGGCATAGTAGCTGATAAGCAAGCGGTTTGTCTTTCGGGAGAAGCTTGACGCAAAATTTTCTTAATATCATCAATAAAGCCCATACTGAGCATCTCATCAGCTTCATCTAACACAGCTAGCTTTAGCTGGTCTAACCTGAGTTCGCCACGCTCCAAAAGATCGATAACTCGTCCAGGAGTTCCCACCACAATTTGTACGCCACGACGCAATGTATTGATTTGTCTCTCGATAGATTGACCGCCATAGACCGTCATCGAGTAAATTCTTTGTTCTCTAGAAGAAAAATCTTTAACTGCGTCTCCTACCTGTTGAGCCAACTCCCTAGTAGGAGTCAAAATTAAGGTTTGTACTGCTTTATTATTAGCATCAACAATTTCCAGTGCAGGTAAAGAAAAGGCTGCGGTTTTACCCGTACCTGTTTGAGATTGACCGACAATATCTTTACCCTCGATTAAGGCTGGTATAGCGTCTTGCTGAATTTGTGTTGGTTCGGTAAAACCGAGTTTTTCTAATTGAACCAAACAAGCGTCGGAGAGTCCAAGGTCTTTGAAAGTAGTCGTCATAAGTTACTTTGTTTTTTTACTTTGTTTTTTGCTTAAAAACTATTGTTTGAATTTCTACGGGCAATCTATACCTCTGTGGATAATGTAGATACGAGGTAACACAATAGAAATTGCTACGTATATTTGGCTAATTAAGTTGCCAAACTAGCTGCTACGGGAGCTACTTCACCGTATAGGTCGTATACATCGGCAGCGGTAATATCTACGGAAACAATTGAACCGAGAGAAGCTTCACCTCGAACGTAAACTAATCCATCTACATCTGGGGCAAATTGTGCAGAGCGTCCGATTAGTTCTCCCGTTCCTGGGTGTTCTTGTTCTATAAGGACATCTAA
>CAYXWE010000483.1:0-3971 GCA_964468145.1 uncultured Pleurocapsa sp. | reverse complement strand
GAACAAAAGTAAACCACCAAGACTATCCCGTCCTCAAATTGATTAGTACCTATCTCGGTAACGGGCTTTCTAGTCGTTTATTTGTCGAATTAAGGGAAAAAAGAGGACTAGCTTATGATGTCTCTGCATTCTTTCCTACTCGTCTCGATACTGCACCTTTTATTACTTATATGGGTACAGCACCTACCAATACGGAAATTGCGATCGAGGGTTTGAGTACGGAAGTAAAGCGATTAACCGAAGAAACTCTCAGCGAAGCAGAATTACAAAATGCGAAAAACAAGCTTTTAGGGCAATATGCTTTGGGAAAACAAACCAATGGCGAAATTGCTCAAACTTATGGCTGGTATGAAACCCTCGGTTTGGGAATAGAGTTCGATCGCGATTTTCAGGCTGCTATTCCTCCGATTACTTCGGCAATGGTTCGAGAAGTAGCCAACAAATATCTTACCAAACCTTATATATCTTTGGTAAAACCAGAATAGTCCTTTTACTTCTGTTGGGAATTACGGAGGGCTTTTTGTGCCTTGTTCAGACCATCGATCGCCACATTATAGCTATCGGTATCTCCATTTTGGAAAAATATTTCCGAGGCTTTTTTGAAATCAGCAGAAGCTTTTTCAAAATCTCGACGAGAATACAAAATTGCTCCGCGATTGTGATAGGACTTACCATAGTCAGGAGCGATCCGAATAGCGCGATCGTAGTCTTTTAATGCCCCGTCGAGATCGCCTAAATCTTCTTTAACCAAACCTCTATTAAGATACGACCAAGGGTTAGTAGGATTAATTCGCACCGCACTGTTATAATCGGCTAATGCTTCTTGTCTATTGCCTTGGCGGTATTGTGCCAGTCCGCGACTAAAATAAGCCAGGGCAAAATTCGGATTGTTTTTAATGGCTTTGTTGTAATTGGCGATCGCTGCGGGGATATCGCGTTTGGTATAGTCAATTAAACCCTGATAGTATACCGCCACTACATTATTAGGATTTTTATCTGCTGCTTCAATCAAAAGATCGTTAGCCCTGGTTGTATCTCCTTGGGACAGCAATTCTAATCCTTCAACATAGTTTTTGGTAGCCTCTACATCCACATCTCCTTCTTCCTTATCGGGCTTTGTGTCATCGATAGTCAAAAGATCTTCGCTCAATCCAGCTACTTCTAAAGAATCGGTAAAACTCTGTATAGGAATAGCTGCATTGAAACCCGTTTTCAAAGGTTCGGGAATACTTGAAGATTCATTTTTAACGCTTCCAATTACATCCCCTTGACCGTGAATACCAATCAATCGACCGCTAGTATCAAATACGCCACCACCGCTCATCCCCCTACGAGTCAGGGCTTGATAGCGCATCGAATAGCCTTCTGTAGCCGTCTCGCGAATACTGGTAACCGTACCTGTAGTAAATTCCCAATGACGTTCTTCATCTATTTCTGCAGTTAAGGGATAGCCAGAGACAAAAATAGAAGCTCCGGGGGCAGCATACTTGGAATCGCCGATAGTTGCAATGGGATACTCTGCATTACTCTTAAAAGTGACATAAGCTAAATCCAACCCGCCCTCAGTTAGATTTTTAATGTTAGTAAGCTCGTACTGTTGACCGTCGGGAGTCTTAATCACGTAGCCGATGTTGACATTTTTGACTACATGATTGGCAGTTAACACCGTGTAAATATTATTTTCTTTGGCGATAATGACCCCCGATCCTCCAGGTACGCCAAAATTATTATCAATTTTAACTGTAAGTACTTCGGCGATCGCAGCTATTTCTGTCGGACTTTTGGCGATCGCGACATCGGGCATAAAACTAACCATTGCGATTGCTACCGTACTAGTTACCGAAGCAGCTAAATAAGAATTTAAACGTTGATGATTTAAAAACATTTTGAGTTATATGGTTAAAAAATAAATTTAGATAGATTATAAATGGGGAGGGTAAAAATTTATCCAGATTGCTGTTTTGTTTAATCCCTTCTAAAAGATTTTCAATGTTTAAAGATATTACCGAAGATAGCGGAATTGCCTACCAAGGAAGTTCCTATGGTTCTGCTTGGGGAGATTTTAATAACGATGGATTTGTCGATCTTTGGTTGAGTAATCATGGCAAACCGCCAACTCTTTATCAAAATCAAGGAGATGGCACGTTTGTCGATGTCACCTCAGAAGTATTCGATCGCGAAATCAAAGGAGATTTACATGGTGCTTCCTGGGCGGATTTTGATAATGATGGGGATTTGGATTTACTCCAGTTAGTTGGGGGAGATGCGGGTAATAGCAATTTATCAGATTCGGCGATCGCCAATTTGTTGTTTGTCAATCAAGACGGTAAATTTACCAACCAAGCGATCGATCTAGGTTTGGGTTATATTGGTTCTCGTGGCAGAACGCCCCTCTGGTTCGATTTTAATAATGATGGTTTATTGGATTTATTACAGAGTGCAGCCCAACGCAACGATGGTAAAGTTCCTGCGACGATATTTAGTCAAACTCAAACAAATGGATTTGTCGATCTGCGCCCCGATTTAGATTTCGATATCGATGGTACTGGTTTTGCTATCCTATCCGATGTGGTAGGAGATAATAGCCCAGAGATATTTTTATATCAGCCACGGGGAGGTATATCGGTTTATGATTCTACTACTATTACCGATATTACCGATACAGTTTTAGCAGAGAACTATAAGGCTCAAGATTTTATTTCCGCAGACTTTAACGGCGACTTATTACCCGATCTCTTTTTAACCAGGAGAGGTTTGAGCAATTCAGGGTTTTTTGCTACGGGCGATCGCACTGCCAACCTCAGATTGTCAGCCAAGGAAAATCAACAGGGAATCACTTTTCAAAGTGAAAGCGCAATTACCATCGACTTGTTTGCCTTTGGCTATGGTTTAGAAGAAATTGAACCAGAAAATATCTTTATCGGTGCATCGGGTTTAAATCCTGGAGATCTAAATATACCTTTGGGTATACCAAATAATATAATTACCGAATTAACTATGACTCTCGATCCAGCCGATCCTCAAGTGGCGGGAATAAAAGAGTTCGATCCAGGAGAAGATGAAGGGCTTTATATTGGTTATGACCCCGACAGTTCCCAATGGCAAGTATCCCTATCCACTCCCGATCGAGATTTAGTGGCAGCTACTATCGAATCAGAAACCGAAATTAAAGAACTAAATGCGATCGCTTTTAATAACGATCTCGATCCCCTACCCAACAAACTATTAATCCACGACGGGGATATGTTAGTCGATGCTTCTCTCGGATCGGGAGTAAATGCCCTCAGGAGTGCGGGGGTAAATACTGTGGCGGGAGACTTTGATAATGATATGGATGTAGATCTCTATGTAGTAACTGCCAATGCTGCGGGTAACGAATCGAATATCTTATACGACAATCAGGGAGATGGAACTTTTGTGGCTGTTAGGGATATCGGTGATGGCGCGGGGACTAATTTAGGTATTGGCGAATCTGTTAGCGTTAGCGATTACAACAATGACGGATTTTTAGATCTTCTATTAACCAACGGTAGTTTTCCTGGCGTACTCAATACAAATGCCCCCTACCAACTACTAGCCAACGAAGGTAACGACAATCATTGGTTGACTATAGATCTCGAAGGAAAAACTAGTAACCGCGATGGCATTGGGACAAAAGTATACGTAACCGCAGGGGGTATAACCCAACTCAGACAACAATCAGGGGGAATGCACCATCGAGTACAAAATGATTCCCGCCTGCACTTTGGGTTAGCAGATAATGCGATAGTGGATGAAATTACCGTGGAATGGGCTAGCGGTGCGATTCAAACCATAGAAAACGTCACTGCAGATCGAATTCTCGATCTCAATGAGTAATTTTATTTTTTCAACTGCATTTTTACTTCTAGTCTGGTTAAACGACGATCTAGTTCGTTTATTTTTTTTGTTCCTTGCTCATTAGTTATAGGAATTTCATTGGTATTTGAATC
>CAYXWE010000482.1:0-3974 GCA_964468145.1 uncultured Pleurocapsa sp. | reverse complement strand
CAGCACAAAATATAGCAACTAATGACTGCTCCTGGCATCTACTCATAACGTCTTCTCTGTCTAGAGAGACTCTATCCCATGGCACTGGGTTTAGCTCTATTAGACGACAAACGTCATTTACCAAAATTGCCAAAGATTTTGGTTCTTCTAGATTTCCATAGTTGGAAAGTAAAGGTGAAAAGCGTTGTAAGATGTGCGGTGGATGAGGAGCAGCTATTTCATCTACCTGGTTTAGCATTAATCGTAACAAGTTAGAACCCGATCTCTGAGTTCCGATCGTCAAAAAAGACATAATTGTTCTTTAACTAAATACAGCACAAAGTTTCGTTTGCATCGTTAATTATCGAGAAGATATACTTTACCTTTTTCAAGGATTATCCAATAACTCTTCAATTAAAAGGATTATCCAATAACTCTTTAATTAAATTGATGCAAACGGGAATTACAGTGGTGGTTAATTCAAAAAACCAATGTTCAAGATTGCTTACTTATTTGGCAGCAATCAAATGTAAAGAAAATACTAATGTTCGTTCAATATGAGTATATTACCGTAAACGATGTAAATTTTAATTATTTTTTTTATATTTTTTTTGCCCACCTATTTAGATCTCGTCTGAAAAGTAAATTTTGTTACCTCACAATAGTTTTCACCTTGGTATCTAAGTGTGAAAACTATTGTGATTTCGTTGGATTTAATTTGAATTAAGACTTTTCAGATATCCTCTTAAGCTTTATTTCGGCAATTAAAAACCACACAGTCTAGATTAACTATATTGAGTATAATTACTGTCTTCAGAGTATTTCACTCATTTCATGTTCTACAGAAGAATCATGAGATTGAACGACAAAAGGAAAACCAGCACCACCCAGACCTTGAATAATGCGATCGCTTGTTGACTCAAATAAAACAAATAAAGGATTTATTTCCTCTGCTGCTTCGCTGATAATGTGTTTTTCATTGGGTGGCATTAACCATTCATAATCTTGGTCTAAATAAACTTGAGTTTTGCGCCAGCGATCGATTAGATCGGAAAAATCCTCTTCGGGGCGGTGAATAAAAACAATAATCTCCGTACCCATTTTAATTTTCCATTCTGGATCGCACATCAATATTCCCAAGTCACAGGGTAAAGACTTAGCCACACGGGGAGTTTTTGCCTGTAGAGGATTATTCAGGTCTAGGTCGGGACGGCGAATGCGAACTACAGGAAGAGGAATAGTAATCAAACTTTGTTCGGGATGGCGAATACTCGGTACAGCTTCAAAATAGGGTCGATACTGCTGCAGTAAGGCGATCGCCCCGCTGCGGGTACTAAATTGAGCCAACCAAGCTTCATAGTCAGATTTTTTAACAGACATAAAATATATTTTGCCAGATAAATTCTTTATTTGAGCTTGAAAAAATTAAGCCAACTGATCGAAGATCGAGAACATGGGTAAGTACATCGAAAGCAAAATTGTACCAACCATCGCAGCGATACCAACCATCATAATTGGTTCGAGCATACTAGTTAGAGCTTTTACCGCCTGTTGGACTTCATCTTCATAGAAATCAGCAACTTTTTCCATCATGCCGTCTAATTCTCCAGTTTCTTCACCGATACTAATCATTTGAATAGCCAAACCAGGAAACACATTTTCTTTTTGAATTGCTAAAGAAATCATGCCCCCCTGTTGAATATCCGCTTTAGCATTCATTACAGCATTGACGATTACCTGATTGCCAATGGTATTACATACAATATCAAAACACTGCAAGACAGGAACGCCAGAGCGAGTTAAAGTACCGAATACTCGACAAAAACGAGCCACGGCAATTTTTTCATTCAAATCGCCAAACAAGGGCATTTTCAACATAAAGCCATCAATTTGTAAGCGACCCCAGGGAGTTTTGTACCAGGTACGGACTAGGAAGCTAATAGCCATAAATGCGACAATTGGAATTAAGACCTTCCAACTACGAAGAATATCGCTAATACTCAGCATAGTTCGTGTGAGTAATGGTAATTCTGCTCCCATTTGTTCAAAAATACCGCCAAATACAGGAATCAAAAAGATAGTCATCCCCAAAAATGCTACTACAGCAAAAATACCAACCGTAACGGGATATGCCATCGCCGACTTAATTTCGTTTTGCAATGCTGCCATATCTTCTAACAATGTAGAAAGTCGCATCAGCACTTCATCCAGCACACCACCAGCTTCACCAGCTTCTACCATGAAGACATAGAGGTCGTTGAAACACTCTGGATGCTTGCTCATGGCATCTGAGAGGCTAGTACCTTGCTGCACCTCTGCACTAATTGCCAAAAGAGCTTTTTTTAGCTTAACGTTGGGGGCTTGGTCTGACAAAATACCCAAGGCGCGAATAATTGCTACCCCAGCATTGACCATTACTGAAAACTGACGAGAAAATACCGCTTTATCTTTGACCGTTACTTTGGCCAAAGCCATTTCCAAAGCAGAAAGATCGATTTCAAAACTAGACTTGCTGACTTTGCCGACAGCTACATATCTATTCTTTAGTACCAGACGAGCTTGTTCGGCAGAAGCAGCCTCAATTTTTTCATTAAAGACTTTGCCCGAATGGTCTTTAACCTTGGCGACGAATATAGACATAAATAAACCAATAATTGAATTAAATAATTAAGTTAAATATCAATCGATCAACGACGTTTCCCTTTAACAGGCATTCCTGCAGCAGCACCAGCCAAACGTTGCAATTCATCTGGTTTAGAGCTTTTAGCGATCCCCTCTTCCATACTGATGATGCCTTTTTTAACTAAATTAGCTAGAGCCTGTTCCATGGTTTGCATATCCAATTTTGCCCCAGTCTGAATTGCCGAATAAACCATTGCAGCTTTACCTTCTCGGATCAAATTGGCGATCGCGGGTGTGACTACCATGATTTCTTGTGCCATCACTCGACCAAATTCCCCTGGTTTGGGATTTTGCTTTTTGGCCAGGGTTTGACTAAATACTGCAATCAAAGAGTTAGATAACATAGCTCTAATTTGTGCCTGTTGACCTGCGGGGAAAACATCAATAATCCTATCTACTGTCCCCGAAGCGGAATTAGTGTGCAGCGTACCAAATACTAAGTGACCCGTTTCTGCTGCGGAAATTGCCAAAGAAATTGTTTCCAAATCTCGCATTTCCCCTACCAGAATAATGTCTGGATCTTCCCGCAGGGCAGCTTTGAGGGCATTAGAAAAACTTTTAGTATCTTCTCCTTTTTGTCGTTGATGAAAGAGACTTTTGATGTTGTCAAAGACATATTCAATCGGATCTTCTACGGTGAGAATATGTTCCCCTCTGGTGCGGTTGATTAAGTCCAACATGGCAGCTAAGGTAGTGGTTTTACCCGAACCTGTAGGTCCTGTTACCAAAATTAATCCTCTCGGTCTTTCGGTCATGTTGCGGACGACATCGGGTAAGCCCAATTGATCGAAATTAGGAATTTTAGAAGATAAAGCCCGCAAACAGGCAGCATAACAACCGCGCTCTTTATAAACATTGACTCGAAAACGGGCTAATCCTTTGACTCCGTAGGCGCAGTCTAATTCCCAATTCTGCTCTAAGTCTTTCCTTTGAGTATTATTAAGCATACTAAAGATCAACCTTTGGCACTCTTGGGGAGTCAGATCGTCGCCAATTGGGGTTAATTTACCACTAATACGAAAATAAACTGGCGCGCTAGCCTGGATGTGCATATCAGAGCCACCCATCTCGACCAACTGCTCCATCAAATCTTCAATCATCATATCCATAATTTTTTTCCTCTCTAAATTTTTCTTAAAATTGTTTGTTTTGTTAACTAAAACGGGGAGTCATGCAGTAAGGACAATCCAGCCATTCAGGCTGTAATTCTGCACTACAGGTACGGCAAGTTAAGCCACTCTTTTGCTTGGCCTTGCGCTCTGCTTCTACCCCAGAATCGGTAAATGTCACCCTTTCTACTTCTTCTAGGGTGG
>CAYXWE010000481.1:0-3976 GCA_964468145.1 uncultured Pleurocapsa sp. | reverse complement strand
TTATTTTCTCAAATTTCATTTAAAATATACAAATAATTTTGCCTACCTACTTAGCTGGGACGATATTCTCGATGAAGTGTATGATTCGGCTAAAGATAAAGCCCTAAGTGCTGCCAAAAGAATATTTTCTCCACCCGCACCCAAACAAGTCATTCAAAATGTTGTAAGGATCTTCAGAGGATGGTGGAACGGTTATATCGATGGCGCACAAGTTTGGTTAGATGTAGACAATGATGGCTCTTTCGATCCAGATGAACCCAATGGAATTACCAAAGTTGATGGTTCTTTCGTGTTGGATGCTCCTGAAGGTTTCGACCTATCTCAAGGGGTAATTCGTTCGATGGGTGGTATTGAAACCGCAACAGGTTTGCCCGTTGTTGGTGTTATGTCTGTACCAGCTAACGGCAATATTACTCCCCTTACTTCTTTAATTCAGGGCTTAATTGATAATGGTGCAACCTTAGCCGAAGCAACAGAAAATATCGGTACTGCTTTGGGAATTTCTCCTGATGTAGATCTGCTCGATTTCAATCATGTTGATGAAGCTCTAAATGGTAATCCCAATGCTGGCAATGTCTTGTTAAGTGTCAATACCATACAGGGAATAACTTCTGGAGTTCTCAATTTATTAGCGGGTGCAATGGGAGATGCGATCGACAGCCTAGATGCAGATGCTAATTTGCTATTAAGTAGTGCAGCTTATTCTTCCCTGGCAGAATTTGTTGGTAGCGATAGCTTTGATTTAGAAGATTTAGAAGATCCCAGCCAATTAGAAGGAGTTATTCGCAGCGCAGCAGCAACAGCACAGTCCCAAGCACAGCAGCAGGGTGTAACTCTCAATCTCGATGATGCTGTAATCGACGATATTGCCAGCAATGCAGCAGGAGTTCTCGCTGCGGGGGCGACTAAGAAACGACTCCTTAGTGAAGAATCTGATGATGGCATAAATTTATTTACCAGAATCACTCAGGCAAAATTCGTTGCTAATGGGGAAGAGGCAACAGCTTTAAACAATTTTGCTTTGGGTAATGTTTCAGAATCGGAAATTCTAGCTTTGGCAGATACTAGCGAAACCGCACTACAAGCAATTCGCGATGTCGATCTCCAACCACAGATCGCGGGAATCTTAGATTTATACTTGATTGGCGACCAGAAAGTTATCGACCTTCCTATCACTCTGTTCGATTTTGAAACTGCCTACGAAGACCTAAACATTACTCTTACCTCCGACAATCAAACCTTATTACCAGACGAAAATATTTCAATTGCTGCTGGTAGCAATGCAACTGAAGCACTGTTTAGCGTTTCTCCTGTAGATGGAGAGAACGGCGAAGCGAAGGTAACTATTACTGTTGAAGATAGCGCGGGTAACACTTTAAGCGAAGACATTACCGTCACTGTCGAAACAGATGTCGCCCCAGTCTTTTTGACAGTTCCAGAGACAATACTCGTTATCCCTAGAGATGCCGAAATAGGTTCGGTTGTTACCAATCTTGATGCTGATGATGGTAACGGTAGCGATATTGACCTTAGCGTCTCCTATTCTATTTTGGAGGGTAATAACTTAGATGGAGATGACCTCGAACCCTTTGCGATCGGTGTTGATGGAGAAATTATTGTTACAGACCCCGACGATCTAGCACTGGCAGACCCCATAACGCCATTTAATCTAACCGTAGAAGCCAACGACGGAACATTTACAACTCAAACCAATGTAGCCATTCGCGTTGATGATGCGCCAACTGTTATCGATCCGATCGCCGATCAAAATTTCCAGATCGGACAACCATTAAATTTCCAATTGAATAGCGATCGCTTTGGCGATGCCAATCAAGATAACCTTACCTATACTGCTACCCTGGCAGATGGTTCGGAATTACCAGCTTGGCTCGATTTCGATCCTGACACTCGTACTTTTAGTAGTAATGCCAATCCTACTACCGAGAATCTGGGCATATTGGAAATCCAGGTTACTACCAAAGACGATCGCTATTCAGTCAGCGACAATTTTAGCTTAACGATAGTCAATCAAGTAGTTGACGATACCACAGAACAACAAGGTAGTGGCGGTGATGATGCTGTTGCTGGTGGCACGGGTCAAGATACGGTTAGAGGTGGTAATGGTGATGATGTTGTCAGTGGCGATCTCGGTAATGACAGATTATTTGGCGATCTCGGTAATGACAAGCTTTTGGGTAGAGAAGGTAGCGACAGGCTCAACGGCGGTGATGGCAATGATGAGATCGATGGCGGTGCGGGTAGAGATAAATTAAGTGGAGGAGAAGGCAACGATACTCTCTTCGGTCGGGAAGGTAAAGACCGCTTATCTGGAAATTCTGGAGACGATTACCTCAATGGTGGAACGGAAAATGATTATCTACAAGGAGGAGAAGGCAACGATACTCTATATGGAGGATCTGGCAGTGACAAACTCAGAGGTAATGAAGGCAACGATATCTTTGTTCTTATGTCTGGAGATGTTAATAATACCATCATTGACTATGTTGATGGCACTGATAAATTAGGATTGGAACTTTCTAGTTTCTCTAACAATACTGTAGAAGACATTTTCGCTAACGAACTCAGCATTAGTTCTAATGATGGCAATGCCGAAATTTATGCCGATTTTGGCAACGACCTACTGGTTACTCTTTTAAATGTAGACCCCGATAGTATCACTGTAGAAGATTTTACGGACTTCTAAGTATCTCAACAGGGGTAGTTTTTAACTGCCTCTATTTTTCGCTCGCTCTTGAAAATTCTGATTTAATCGACCGCAATTACTTCAATTTCACTATGAAAACTATGAAAACTACCCAAGTTCTCGCTCTAACTAGTGCCATTCTTGTTGGAACATTATTTAGAATCGATGCTGCTAACGCTTTAAACTTCTCTTTAAATAATTCTAGTTCTGGTGGTGGAACTTTCTCTTATGATATTACCCTCGATCCTGGCGAATCTTTGGAAGAAGATGATTTTATAGAATTAACTAATTTGGGAGGAGTAACTGCTACTGGTGTTGGCACTGGTTCTCCCTATGACACTGATGGTTTTGACTCTACTAGTGCTGACTTTATTGTTGTTACTGATGTACCTTTATCGGGTAGTTCCCAAACTTTTTTTAATGCAATTTCTTTAACCTCTAATAATCCGACGGGAAATATTAATTTTGAGGGTACATACGACGGCTTTATCAACGATTTTGACGGTACTATCTCTGGTCCTGTAACCCCCGTACCTTTCGAGCCATCAACTAATTTAGGTATTTTTACCCTCTTTAGTATCTGGGGATTTAATCGCTATCGTAAAAAACTAAAATCGGTATTGTCAGCTGGTAGTGTAGTAAGAGTGTTGATAAACTATAAGTAAATACTCCCATCCCGCTATAAAATTACCTAAAATAGAAGTAGCGATCGCAGTATGGAAGTAATGATTAATCGGACGCAAAAATTACAAAATCGACAATTGAACCTAGAGAAATGGCAAAAACTCTACTACCTCAATCAACAAAGTTATCTAAGAAAAAGACTACTAGCAATCAAGTTATTATTTGAAGGTCAAACCAGAACGGAAGTATCATACTCACTTAACTGTACGTATAAAACTTTAACTACTTGGATGGACAAATTTCTAGAAGGAGGGTTAGAAAAATTAACTGAATCAATCAAACATCAAGCTCCACAAAAACTGAATGAGGAGCAAAAACAAGAAATCAAACAAATGCTTCTAGAGAAAACACCCAGAGATTACGGTATTGATAGAAATCTGTGGACAGCTAAAATAATTATTCAAGTTATTGATAGTCAATGGAATGTCAAACTATCAGATAGCCGTATTTACGAAATCATTCAAGAGTTAAACCTAAGTTATCAAAAGGGTCATCGAGCAGGGTGCAAACACCGACAAAAACAAACAGAAACAATATGAACTACTCATGGCTACTTCGTTGAGCCATGAGTTTCTGACGCTTCGTTTG
>CAYXWE010000480.1:0-3978 GCA_964468145.1 uncultured Pleurocapsa sp. | reverse complement strand
ATTGGTGATTGGTGATTGGTGATTGGTGATTGGTCATTGGTCATTGGTGATTGGTCATTGGTTATTGTTATTGGTGGAATGCTGAATTTTGCCAAGTCAATTCATCTACACCATCTGTTTTGACGACTAGAAATGCTTTTTTGTGGGGAAGGTAGTCAATTATTCGCACAGAATCATTAGTTTTTAGCTCCTTTTCTTCTGCCCAGTCTGCTAAATAGATAGTGACGATTTTAGTTATTTTTTCTTGGGGATCGCAGATGAAAGCATCTCCAGCGCGATCGATTTGTAATGGTGAGTAGCGAATTTTAGCAGTTAAACCGATCGCGCGATTGCAAAATGGTTTGTAGGGTGTTTCGACAAATACTTGCATCGCGATATTGCCAAAGTAATAGCTAATTATGGTTGCCAAGATACCCAAGATCGATCGCATTTCTGATGTCAGGCTAAAGTCGGCAAAGATTATTTTTCCCACACCCAACAGAATTAAACCCAAACAACCGTAAAGAGAAATACCAACCGCCAGTAATAACCCCAAAGGAACTTTACCCAGAAGTGGAACTTCAATAGCAATGAAGTTATTACCAATAAATCCCGACAGTATAATCAGCAGAATCAAACCGCTACCAATACAGATTAATAGCTCGTGAATATCGGTCATTTTTTACTCTTTTTAGTATTACTAAAAATCTCCGCCACAACCTCCGCCATCGCTAGAACCTCCACCAAAATCGCTTCCGCCACTAGAACTAGAACCAGAACTAAAAAAGCTACCACTGTCACTAGAGCAAGAACTATCGTATCCCGTGTAATAGTCTTGATTGTTAGAGTTGTTTCTTTGTCGCTTTTTACCGTTACTAGTCTTACTAGTCTTACCAGTCTTACTATCGTTGCTGATGCTAGAGGCTACCGAGAAAAAGAACCAAAGGAAGAAAATAATCAGCAAGGTAATAGCAAAACTACTAGTTTGTATCTGGGCTGAAGGTTGTAGTGAGGAAATTAAGGCTTTTGTGCCGTCAATAGTACCGCGATCGAAGTTTTTGTGTTTGTATTGCGGTGTGATTTTAGTATCGATAATTTGGGCAACTTCAGTATCGGATAAGGTACTTTCAATACCTTCGCCTGTTTCAATTTCTACTCGTTTGTCTCCCATAGAAACTAAAAATAAAACGCCATTATCTAATTCAGCTTTACCAATTCCCCAGTAATTAAATAGTTCTGTGGCAAATGCTTTGGGAGAGTCAGCAGGAGCAGTTTCGGGTACTGTGACAACGGCAATTTCTGCACCATTGTTTTGTTCTAAATTATTAATTAGGCTATTTAACTTAGTTTCAGTGCGATCGCTCAATATATCTGCCATATCTGTTACCCAACCATGGTTATCTTGACGGGGATTAGTTACTTCTTCTACAGTCAAAGCTTGGGTTGCAATAGGTGAAAATAAGACAGTTGCACCTACAAAGCTAAGAGTAATTGTTTGTTTCAATAGAGTTGAATTTTTCATAGTTTTCTGTGATTTTCTTGTAAAATTAAATATTACCAAAGTCATAGTCAAAGCCTGAATTATTACCAGATTGAACTTCAACTAACTGAGGCTAACGACTTGCGATCGCGCGGATTATAAAACTCCTCATTTCTTTCTGAGCTTATTAATCAATTGATGAAATTACCTCCGAATAAACGTCTGTTTTATTCAAAAATATAGCTGTTAAACAGCTCCACTGATAGATAAATTCCTCAAATTTTCGCTTATAGGTAATTTTTTTTTCATTTGTTCGATAAAACTAAACTTTAATAATTAATTAAACAAAGCTAAAATCGTTTTCCAAAGTAATCTCTGTGGTATTGGCTACATGAGCGATTAAGTTGTCTTGATAGTAGATATCTGTACCACCATCGTATTCAGAGAGAGAGTAATCTTCTGCAGTACCAAAAACTTGCAGTTTATCTTCTTCAATCGAGTCGAAATCAAGAATCGTGGCGTAACCTGACTCTTGATAAAAGGCATCAGCTACATCGCCCAGCACAAAAACATCTGCGCCAGCACCACCACTTAGGTAGTCGTATTCATAGTTTGTCTGTCCATAACCGTTGAGGATATCGTCTCCCGCTTCCCCAGCCAGAATATCAATTCCCGCACCGCCAACTAAACTGTCATTCCCCGTATATCCCATCAAAAAATTGTTATGGTCGTTACCCAAAAGAGTATCGTCCCCAGTCCAACCATCTAAAATGGCATTACTATCATCATCAAGGGATAGGGTATCATCTCCCCCACCGCCAAAAATATAGATATCGGTAGAGTTTCCGCTCAAATCGTCATTGTAGAGAGTGCCGTTAAGGATAGTCATCTTATTTTGCTCCTGAATTTTTGCCCTGCGATTTAGCTCGCAAATTCAATATAGGCAAAAGAATTAAACAATCCAATCCACAAAATATAGAAACTTTTGGGTGTTTGAGATCGGCAAGTGGAATAAAAGTGGAAAATAAGTGGAATTTTGGGAGAGCCACTGAAAAATTATGGCTTTTTCATTTATATTGATACTGTATTCGTAGTTAAAAACTGGTAAATGTTTGACGAGCAATTTGACAAACAATGGCATAATTTTCTAGAAAGCAAGGCGATCGCTTTGGGATTAACTGCTAGCCAAACTAGAGTTTTTATAACTAGATTCGATCGCCATAATTGGCAGAGTAGAATAGAAGATGTTTGGCAATTAAGCGATGTTAATAGTTGTGAATCTTTTATCAAGCACTCAAGTAAAATATATAAAAATATTAAACCTTCTTGTCCCAAAATTGGAAAAGGTGCGGGTAATTTTCCTATTGTCAGAGATTGGTTATTAACAGAATTCAATAGTCAAGCTAATAATTATACCCAGTTTACAGAAAATTGCTCGATCCGACCCGCTGTAAATAGAGAATGCTGTCAGGCGATCGCGCAGCCAGGGGCTTTAATTAGAATCAAGGCTCCTCGTAAGATGGGTAAAACTAGATTATTAAATAATATTTTAGAATTTTGCGATCGCCAACAAGATCGTACAGTTCATATTAATTTATTACAGATAGAAAGAAATAAATTTGCTAGTTTAGATCTATTTTTGCGCTGGTTCTGTATTTATCTTAGTGATGCTTTAAAGCTCAATTTAAAATTAGATGATTATTGGAATCAGGATCGAGGGAGTATGTTAAGCTGCACCAGATATTTAGAAACAATTTTAGATCGGATCGAGCAACCTTTAGTATTGGGTTTAGATGAAGTAGATCGCTTACTTAATTACCCAGATATTAGTCAAGATTTCTTTTATTTATTACGCAGTTGGCACGAAGAAGCCAATAACGATGAATTGTGGGAAAAATTAAGATTGATTGTTGTTTATTCTACTGAAGATTTTGGCAGTTTAGATATTAATCAGTCGCCGTTCAATGTCGGTTTGCCCGTTGAATTAAAACCCATCGCGAGATCGCAACTAGAGGAATTAGCTGACTTTTATGGCTCGAATTTATCAAAAGAGGAAATAGATCGCTTGATGACTATGTTAGGAGGACAACCTTATTTAGTGGATCTAATCTTATCCAATTTATCTAGTAATTCTCAACTAAACCTAGATGAATTATTGCAGCAAGCTACAACCGATACGGGAATATATAGTAGTTATCTGCGACAGCATTTAATTAATTTGAAATCTAATAGTCGATTGACTAAAATATATCTCCAGATATTAGACAGTTCTCAACCTATAAGGGTAGAGACTCTTTTAGGTTATCAACTTTATCGTATGGGACTAATTAAATGGTCGCAAGATAATTCTGTTGTACCTAGCTGCGAACTTTTTAGACTTTATTTTTCACCCAGATTAAAGACAAGTTAATTATCTAGCAATCCTAAATCATTCATGAAATTTTTTAAAAATGAACCACGGAGAGGTGAGACCCCGCGCGCGTCACATGCGGACAAGTCCTTTGTCGCGCCCCAGAACG
>CAYXWE010000479.1:0-3983 GCA_964468145.1 uncultured Pleurocapsa sp. | reverse complement strand
GGCGCAATATCTGGCATCGGGAAAACTGCCCCAGAGTGTAAATTCTGCTAAGGATTTGGAGTTTGCTAGTTCGGCAGATTTATCTGAAATCAGAAATATTAATGAAGTTGCTAATATTTCTCCAGAAAACTATGACTTTGCTGAGTTTCCCGAATACAAAAAATTAAAAGCACAGCAAGAACAGATTGCCAAATTAGGTAATGGAAATCCTTTTTTTATCCCTCAAGAAAGCATTATTAATGACCGCACCACGATCGACGGTCGCGAATTAATTAACTTTGCCAGCTATAATTACATCGGTATGTGTGGCGACCCTGCAGTAACCCAGGCTTCTGTTGATGCAGCCAGCCATTATGGGACTTCTGCCTGTGCTAGTCGCCTCATCTCTGGGGAAAAACCCATTCATCGGGAATTAGAGACTGAAATAGCAGATTTGATTGGTGTAGACGATAGCGTGGTGATGGTCGGCGGTCATGCCACTAACGTCACTACTATCGGTCATCTATTAGGCAAAAACGATCTAGTTATTTATGATTCTCTTTCTCACAACAGTATTACTCAAGGTTGCTTCCTCTCAGGGGCAAGTTTAGCCGTATTTCCCCATAACGATAACCAAGCATTAGCCAAAATATTGCGCGATCGCCGACACCGCTATCAACGAGTATTGATTGTCATTGAAGGGGTCTACAGCACCGATGGAGACATTGCAGATCTACCCCAAGTTATCAAACTCAAGCAGCAATACAAGACCTTGTTAATGGTCGACGAAGCTCATTCGATGGGTACTATTGGTAAAACTGGTCGAGGAATCAGCGAATATTACGACATAAACCCCCGCGATGTAGATTTGTGGATGGGAACTCTGAGTAAATCTTTTGCTGGCTGCGGAGGCTATATTGCAGGGTCTTCTGCATTGGTAGAATATCTCAAATATACCGCCCCTGGTTTTGTCTTTAGCGTGGGGATGTCACCACCAGATACAGCAGCTAGTTTAGCTGCTGTGCGTACCCTCAAGCAGCAACCAGAAAGAGTCGCAACTCTTCAAGCTAGAGCCAAACTATTTTTAGATTTAGCCAAAGAACGGGGTCTTGATACGGGAATGAGTCAAGATTCTCCCGTGATTCCAATTATTGTCGGTGATTCTTTAAAGTCGATTCAACTATCTCAAAACTTATTCCAACGTGGTGTAAATGCACCATTTATGATTTACCCTTCCGTTCCTCAAAATGGTGCGCGGTTGAGATTTTTTATTACCTGTAATCATACGGTGGAACAAATTCGTTTGACCGTGAATATTCTCAGCGAAGAACTTAATAAACTCTAAGTTGATGACAAGTCGATCGTCAATCGAATAGCATCCCCTTGGCAGAAATAGCTTAGACTATTTCTGCATTTTTTTGAGAAAATTTAGATTTTAAATATGTTGGAAAATAAAATTAGATCTTAATAAAACTCTCATTATGTATAGTAATTAATTCTAAGCAGCCGATAGTAGTCTTGAATTCGATAAAGGTAAAATAAATAGTTTATTAAAATAAAAAAACCTTTCGCTCTTAAAGATAGTACTGCGTATTTGCTCGGAGACTAAAAAGATAGAATAACTTTTTTCCGTAAAACAACTATGGTGCAGATTTTTCTGGCAACAGAAAATGAGATTTAGATTCACATAAATAGATTGTTGATACTGAAAAACTTGATTTTTATGACTACTCATACTCTTAGTTATCGCTGCATGGAATTTCTTCAGAATTATCATCGCAATCCATGTTTAGAATTACGCAATAAATTAGTTGAATTAAATGCAGGTTTAGTCAGAAAAGTAGCTCACCAAATTTGCCGTAAATGTGCCGAACCCTATGAAGACTTGGAACAAATTGGCTATTTGGGTTTGATCAGAGCGATCGAACGCTTCGATCCCCAGCAAGGTTCGGCTTTTAGCTCCTTTGCTATTCCCTATATTCGTGGTGAAATGCTCCATTATCTGAGAGATAAAGGTAGTATGATGCGAATTCCTCGTAGATGGCAAGAACTCTATACTAAAGGCAAAAAGCTACGCAAAGATTTGATCGAACAGTTAGGACGCTTGCCTCAAGACACCGAACTAGCAGCAGGCTTGGGTATACCATTAGAAGAGTGGAGCGAATGCCAACTAGCATTACAAAATCGCTTACCAATTAGCTTAGATGCAGTGGTCAATAATTCAATGGATTCATCTATTACCTTTGGCGATACTATTGCAGATCCTCACTATCATCAACACCGCAAATTAGAAGATGATAAATTGCAGTTACAGAGAGCTATGAGCCAGCTAGAAGATAAAACTAAAGCAGCAATTGAATGTGTATTTCTTTGGGATTTACCCCGTAAAGAAGCAGCTAAACACATCGGTATTAGTCCCATGACCGTTACTAGACATCTGCACAAAGGAATCGAACAATTGGGTGCAATGCTAGAACCTCAAGCAGCATAAGTTGGCGATAGTTTAAGCGATCGAGATTAAGTTTATTCAATCAGATATATATGGATATTTATGAATTGTTGTTAACCATTTACCTGTCTTTGTAAGTTCCTGTCCGAGAAATTTACAAAAATATTTACCCTAAATATTTTATCGATAGAGCATCTATTGTTTAGATGCTTTTTTGGTTTTTAAGTTGGCAATCTACTTCAATAGAAATTCTTATATATAGCATTAGATATCAGTATTCGGACATCAAAGATAGTTTTTGGAGCGATCGCCAACTAATAAGGTGTGTCATTACAACTATCGCTAAAATAGAAGAATATCGAATAGTCTGCGAAAAGGCAAATAAAATTACCTATGCCGATAAAGTTTATTTGATAAAAGCAGCAGAAAAACTCTTTTTTGATGATGACATAGTTGACCTAAACGACCGAGTTAATTGGAGTACCCAAGACAAGCCACAAATGTTTACCGATCCTGCATCTATCAATCGTAGTTTATTAGATAATTAATTTTTTTGAATCATGGTACTCGATCGACTAAAACAAATTAGAGATGAATTAAAAAACAGTGCGGAAGTTTCCGATCGCGCTTTTAAAAACACCGCCTTAATCGCTGCTCAAGAATTGAGCCAAACTAGCCAAAAACAAAATGATTCGAGCGGTCAAAAAGAGCTAAATACGAGTTGTAAAGAAACAAAACAATCTATCTTACAACGCAACTGCAATAACCAGTTAGACAAGAAATACTTTATCGAGAAATACGGTAGTTTAAAAAATGCTAAGGCAGCCTATCAAGAAATTTATGGCAAGCAAAAATATGGTCGTAGCTGGTCTGATTTTATTACTTTGGCTCAAAAGCTATCTAATTCTTCGCCAAAAGAATTAACAGAGCTAAGTTTAGAGGTCAGAATTACTAGAATTGAAAACTTTTTGCAAAGTTTGGGCTACCAGTTTTAAATTCATATCTATTAAAAACTAAAAACGAGGATGCTGATAATCCTCGTTTCTTTTTACACTATTTAATTCTTAACAATTATTCTTCGTATTCAGGTTCTTTTTGCTTCTGGGGAATATTAACTGGTGGAGAATTATAAGGTTCGGTATCGTCATCCCAAACATCTTCTACCACAGCGGATTCATATTCGTATTCCTTGACTGGTGGAGCTTCATATACTGGAGCGTCATATACTTCTGGATTAGCGTCTTCCCAGTTATTTTCTTCATACTCATCATCATAAGGAATTGCTTGAGCTTGCTGCCTCATGGGTGGCTCGTTGCGAGATTCTTGCCATTCATCCTCATCCCACCGATCTGCCATTACAGGCTCTCTAGTATCTACGGGGGTAGAAATGGGGGTGCGAATTTGCGTTCCTGTTGGTAATTGATTCTCCGAACTAATAGTCTGGGGATAATATTCATCGCGATCGCTTGCCCAGGGGGGTCCACCAACATCCCGACGCTCTAATCAGCTCATAGCAATTTGTTCGATACGTTGTTCTGAACCCCCAAAAACAATC
>CAYXWE010000478.1:0-3993 GCA_964468145.1 uncultured Pleurocapsa sp. | reverse complement strand
GGAGTCGCTCGTGCTGTAACTGTCGGAATTCTGCAACTGTACCCCAAGTAGGTATATTAGGCTGTTGTTTGATTTCTGCACTTAGAGCGTGTGCTACTGCTGGAGACTGTTGGGAAAGTTGATGTAACCATAGTTGTTGTTGTAGTAAAGGAACTAGTTTTTTTAAGCGATAAGCTAATAAATTTAGTCTCGCCTCAGAAACCTGAGTTAATTCTGCTGATAATAAGGATGTAATTTCTGGGAGGGAAGGATCGCTTTGTAAGATATGCAGCCATTTCTCCAATTTCCTAGGCGATCGCAATTGGGCTAATAAAGTATCGGGTAATAAATGGAGAGGTAAAAAATCCATCGGTAGTTTACCCAAGTATTGTTGTTTGATTTGTTTTCTCAGCCAAACATCCTCATCTTCTAGGGGATGGAGGGGAAAAGTAATGGTTGGTATTTTAGAAGTAGATTGAGCTAAAACTAAAATTCTTTTCTGTTGCGCGATCGCGTTTTCAATTAATATCTGAGCTAAACGAGTTTTCCCGCTTCCAGGAATACCTTGAATAACCATCAAAGGATTATTAGCTGCAGCTAAGTTTAAAGCTAGTTGTTGATTTATACTCAGAGGTAAATCGGTTGTGATTGAAAAAGCTAAAGGGGTTTTGGGAGCTAAATATACCGCCCCTTCTTCAATAGTTTTTTGAATTAACTGCAGGGGTAAACTAGGATTTTCTTGTAAATATTGCCAATGTTTTAGAGAAGCATCGGGCTGTTGTGATAATAAGGGTTGCAACCCTTTCCAAAATGAATTCATTTTATCGCCTCCGCCAAAGGCTTAATTATTTTTTGGGCTAAAAAATTTACTACAGAAGTAAAGTTTTCCGATTGCAGAGGATTGGGTATTTGCTGACACAATAAATTACGCTCCTCCTGAGTTGTTGTAAAAGGATTTAATTCTGCTTCTAATTTTTGTTCTTCTTCGATTAATAATTTATTTACATCGGGAGATTTTTGTAAATAGAATAAGATACCCGAAGTATAATTGTGACTATTATTATTTAGATAATGTTCTGCCGAATCGATTATCTCTTGCGATGGTTCGTACCAAAAGATCCAAATAGGAAAGCTACTTATCTTTGTTTCTAAAGTGGGAGATTTAAGATCGTGCAGTTCGATAGTTAGATAATAATCGCCTCGACTTATATCCGAACTTTTATCTAGTTTAAAATCATAGACAAAATCTTGGAGAAAAACGGGAATAGAAATAGAATTATTCTCCCTCGGCAAATAGTTACCGCAATGGGGACTAATTCTAGTTGATAAATTTGCTAGGGGTTTTAAATTTACTCCTGTAAAGCTCAATAAAGCAGCAACAAAACATAAATAAATCGTGTCCCCCAATAAATTATTACGATAACTCCAAAGACGTTGTTTTTGCGATCGCCTGGAAAGATAGTCTTGATAAGCGCGATAAAAGCTATTGTAAATTGGGTTTTGTAGCAAGACGTAGTTAGGTTTAGTTAACCTAAAATGTCTCACAGAAATATTCTTAATTAAAGGCGATCGATTAAATATATCGATTGTTTGACGCAGCTTGCGTACTAAATTTACCTCAGTAGTGTTTTTACTTTGTTCGTAACGAACACATTCTAAATGGAGCAATCTACCTGCAAAATAAATTAAAAATTTGTTTTCAACTGTATTGTAATTTTGCTCCCGCTTTACTCCCATCAACTGTTGTTTCGCTCCTGCTTTTTCTTCGGGAGAATGCCCAGGGCGACGAATATAATCCCGCAGACAATAGCTATCCATCTCTTGAATTCTGCTAATGGAGATCAATTCTGCTTTTCGCCGTAATTGATGGCGCAAGCTAGGAGTTATTGTACGTAACTTACGAGATAGTTCGTACTGTTTTTCTAAACTAATTATTAAAGGGAGAGAGGCTTGGGATAGATCGAACTGTAAGATATATTCTGGTAAATAATTGAGATTTATTTTCGCGATATTGCCTTGACGGGTATGGCACAATTTTTTATTCTTAAACAGACTATTAAAGTTTTGCAGTAATAAAGAAATAGAATTATCAAGTCGTTGCGCTTTGGCAGTATTTTGCCATTCTTTTAATTTAGCTTCGTCTTCGATTGTTTCTTCATCGATTACTTCATCGGTAATGAAGAATAAATATTCTGCATCTTTAGTTTCAACTTTGATCTCCGTTTGACAGCGATCGTCATACTGCTCCAAATCTGTGGGCTTGAGATAGGGAAAGCCAATTTCGTAGGTATTATGATTATGTTTAATTAAATTAGAGTTTTTAATCTCTGAATCTATAGTTACCAAGGCGCGATCGCATCCCTGCAATACTGTATTTTCTACTTCTAAAGATTCGCCATTAAGATAAGCAAAAAGATGTTGATAAATTTTCACTTCCTACCCCGCAACCGCACTTAATACTGGCTCTGATTCTTCTAAATAAACAAAACCTCGCCATTGAAATTGTCCAAAATGCCCCTTCTTGGCAATAGCAAAAGCTTGAATTAAAGCTTCGTCGTTTATCTCATCAATTAACCGCGAAAACTCTTCTAATTGTTGGTGAGATTCATCCAACATCAATCCCCGCAGTTTGGGTAATAGTTTTTGCCCGAATTGATCGGCTAAAGCGGAACTAAATGCAGATTTATCTCCTTCTATCACCCCTGGATAATTAACTACATAAGAGGTAATTCCTTGAAAGACTCGATGGGCGAAAGGATGCCCCAGTTTATCCATAATATTGTTAGCCCGATCTAAATAATGACGAATTTGATTAACTAACTCCGAATGAGGAACGGGCGATCGCATCCAGGTTTGATATTGGGAATAGGATAGATATTCCTGGGGAGTTTGGGCGGTATTTGTTTGGCGGTTAGCTTCTTCTCTTAGTTTTAATTGTTGAGGTTTGCCAAAAGTTAGAACATTAGCCCGATCTAAAACCTTATCGGATAATGATTGGGTAGTTTCATCTTCATTCATTGTTCCCACAAATAAAAACTGTTGGGGAATTTTTAATCTTCTTTCTGTTTCGGGTAAGAATAAACTTCCCACATCTAAATCTAAATATGTATCTTGGGAACGTCTACTTTCGAGTTTGGAGAGAAAATCACTAAAGTAATACTCTACCCGTGCTAAATTCATTTCATCTAACAACACTATTACCAGGCGATCGCTCATGTTACGATCGTTTTGATACTGATACAATCCCCGCATCAAGTCTGTAGGCTTATATTTCTTTTCGATATAGTTATAAAAACCCTGTAAATCTTGAGGGGAATCCCATCTTGGTTGTACTGCTAAAGTTAGCTGTTGCGCGCCGATGTATTCTGCATAACGTTGGGGTAATTCGCTTTTACCCGTACCGCTAATACCTGCTAAGATCGCCAATGCAGATATATCCTGTACTTTAAGAGAGGTATGAAAAGCATTAATCACTCGTTGAGGGAAAGTAAGCCCCTGCTGTCTTAAATGATTGCTAAATCCTGTAATAAATTCTTGTTCTCCCCCAGGTGTGGTATCGATTTGTTTGGTGAGTTGGGGTAAATCAATCCATAGTGGTTGGTGTAAAGCTTTAAGTGCTAAAGCTGTGCTATCTTCTAATGCTTTAATTTCTCCTTTTAACTGTTGGAGATATTTTTCTAATTTAGTAATGTTTGCGGTTAATTGAGCTTCATCTCCTGCTAAAGCACTGATTCTACCTTCAATTTGTCGGGCTTCTCGTTCTAAATTGTTGATTTCTTGTTGTTTTTGTTTTATTTCTAATTTCAAACGATGAGATTCTTGTCTTTGTTGTTCTAGTTGACGATATTTTTCTTCGCTCTTTTGAATCGCCTGTAGGATTTGTTGTTTTTGTACTTCTAATCCTGCAATTTCGGGATTTAATTGATTAATCCGAGTTTCAAAACTATTTTTTTCGGCTAAGAGGCTATCGTAGGTAACGCGCAATAATTCTAATTCTGTAGCTTGCTTTTCTAA
>CAYXWE010000477.1:0-3998 GCA_964468145.1 uncultured Pleurocapsa sp. | reverse complement strand
CGATCTGCTTTTTGTCCCCATGCTTCTAGAGAAACATTTTTTAATCTTTGTTGATTGTCGAGCAGAAAAAAGTTCCATTCTTTTCGTAAGCTCTCATAGCGGTCTAATGTTACCTGGAAAGGTTCTCGGTGGGGTAAAGATGGCTTAGACTCGGAAATAGTTTCTCCTTGAGTACTATTAAAGATGTCGATCAGCTCCCAATGGAGATTTTCTGCTGCAAAAAGAGCATAACCTTCTGTAGACATTCCCCTGAGTAATTGCATCTGATCTAGTGCTGCAACTTCAGAGATATCCAACAACCTTATTCCTGGTAACAATAGAGCCTTACCGCGATCGAATTCGTGGAGTAAAGGATGGGTTAAAGTATGTAGCTTTTCGGTATCGTCGGTGTATGTCATGGGAACTAAAAGATCGATCCATTCTTGGGATACCCAGTTTTCCCAGTGCTGGTGAATTTTGCTCAAACGCTCTCGTTTGGGCATGGGAAATACTGCGGTTGAAAGAGTTAAATCGGGACGTATCTGGCGTAAATTTTGAGCAGTCGAGCCAACAAAATTATCTACCTGTTCGATTTTAAATTTTTTCCACTGCGTCCATAGAGGATTAGAAGGATAGAGATTAATGGGGTCTAATCCCGTTTGCTCTTGAAATTTTGCTCTAGCAGCTTTGCCATAGCCGTAGGTGATTTTTCCTGTCGGACTTTCAAAAGGATAGCGAATATAGTCTAAATGAATGCCATCTACTTTATATTTGGTGGCGATTTCTGCAAACAAAGATGACAAATAATTTTGCACTTCAGGATTTGCAGGGTCGAGAAAAACTTTGCCCGAACTATAGTGGAAGCGACTGCCTTCATGGTCGGTTATTGCCCAATCGGGATGTTTGGCTAATACGGGCCCGAGATAATTGCGCGGTAGATTGAGAATTTCATTATGGCGTTGATTTACTGCTGCAAAAGTCCAGACCCAAGCATGAAGCTCTATATTGCGCTCGTGAGCTAGCTCGATCGCAGCATCGAGAGGATCCCAACCTTTAACTAGGGGATTTTGTTGGGGTGCTATCTGACTGGGGTATATGGTGTAGCCAGAATTAACTGTTTCAAAGAAAATAGTGTTGATTCCCGCTTTAGCAATGCGATCGAATACAGGAACTAGATCTGCGGGGGATTTTGCTTTGACAATCGTCCCCCGATCTAACCACATCCCGCGTACTTCTGACTGACCGATAAGGCGATCGCTGGGATAATTATCTAATAGGGCTTGTTTGGCTGCCGACCATTCGATTTTTGCCATATCGTAGTAGCGTTGGTCGATCAGACTATGAAATCTTTTTAGTCCTTGTCTGGCTTTATGTAGGGTTTTGTTGGCATCTCGATATTGTTTTTTAGCTAGCTGTTTGGAATTTTGTTTGCTGACTACGGTCGATTGCTCGGCTATTTGCTTGATTACTGCACTAGTAGATATTTCCACATCGCTATCGCCAGCCCTAGCGGTCAAAAGAGTAGTTTCAAAACGACCGATCAAACCTTCTAATTCTTGGCTCATTAACCTAACTTTGCCAGGAGAAATTGCTGTTGCGGAACGGAATTGAAATTTGGAGGATACAAAAGAACGAAAATGATGCCAAGAAGTTGAAAGAGGAAGAGGTTGAGACTGGGAGTTACAGGAAAAAGCTAGATCGGTACAACTGGCGCGTAGCGAAGCCATGCCGTTAGGCTTATCGCTATTTTTCGATTCTGATACTGCCGAATCTGGAATTAAATGGCTGTCTACTGCTGGCTTTATGGCGATCGCTGGTAGCGAAAGTAAGGTAATGGGTAATAGGGAAATGATTAACGGTAGAAATTTATTATTTGTCGGATGAGTTGGAATTTTCATCCGAGAATATAATTGTTGCAAATGACCAGCATTTCCTAACACAAATTTTTCCTCTGAAGATTATTTAGTTAACTAATAAATATTCGATTAACTTTTTATATAGCGTTCCTCAACCAGACATGAAAATCTTTTTTTAATAAACCACGGAGACACGGAGGACACAGAGGTAAGAAAGAAGAGAGAGTTTTTGACAAGCTATTTGGGATTGCTATAACAGCTAATTAATTTACGAACACTTATTATAATCTTGGCATTTCTAAATCTGTATCGGGGATTATAACGAGAAAATATAGTTGTTTTAATTTATCTTTATTTCCTACTACGAGGAAACAACTAGAGCAATATGCACCATAGATTTAAGCTCGAACTCTTAAATATTTATTAGACATATAACTAAAAAAAAAATCGAGGTAAAGTTATTGATTTTTTGTTATATGTCTTCGGTCATTCCTCAGAAACAGAGGAGAATACAATACCTATGCAAGATACCTATCTATTTTCTTGATAATTATCTAGCAAATTATTCAAGTCAGCTTGTCTTTGTTTGATAATCGCTTCAACTTCTCTAGCTTTTCTTTCTAATTCTAGTACGTCTAATTCGGTTAATCTTTTATTTCTTTCAATCGAGCGCAATTTCTGGCTCTCTTCAAACTCTAAACGATCTTCTGCTAAACCTGTACCGTGGAAATTATCTTGCCACTCAACAATTTGCTCGAATTCTTCGTTTCTAAGATTGTCGCTCAAACTATCAAAAACTTTTGGGGATAATATTTCTGCTTTATCTTTAGAATTTTCTACAAAAAATGTGGCATAAATCTCTGGTGAAACTGTTCTCAGATAGGTATTAGCGATCGCTTTATCTACCTTAATTAATTTAACGTATTTATCAATAATTTCTGCTGTATTTTTTGCTTTGGCACACTGGCGAATTTCTGCCAAACTAAGGTCGAATTCTTCAGGAAGTGAACCAGAATTATCGCTAAAGTTAAATCCCGCAGCACCAGCACCCAAGCCAAAACCACCAGAACGAGAAAAAGATATTACTTGTTCTCCGCAGCTAAGAGAAGCATTACCAGAAGGAATTGATAATCGACCTCGATAACTGTTAGTCCAGAAGTTATCTTCTGATTCATTATCGGTAACATTAACCTCGGAAGTATTACCGTTAGACGTTTGTCCTTGTCCTTGATTTGTAGAACCAGATTCTTGGACGCGAATCTCTACATTTTCATTATTATTGTTAGTTACGCTATCGGTAACCTGAGCTTTTACTTTAATAATAGAAGTTATAAAAATAACATTAGCTATAGATAAAGCCGTAAGTAAGTATTTGATTTTCATAGTAGTAAAAAATATAATTTAGTCTATATAGCGTTCTGGTATCATTCATGAAAACATTTTTTTAAATAAACCGCAGAGAACGCAGAAAAAAGAGAAGAGAAAGTTTTTCATCAACCATTTAAGATTGCCATATAACTAGCTCTATTATATTTTTTCATTAAATACAGATAACAAATATTAATTTTTTAATAAGATTTTTTTAGGGTTGCTTCTAAATCGATACATTCTATTATTTTAAATAATTACTTGGAACTCAGATTATCTCTTAAAATCAAATAAGACAGCAGACAGCAGTCGATCGTCATTTGTCAGAATTTTTTTTAACCTTTTAGCCTGGGGCGTTGGTAAATCAGGGTATGAAAATTAGATTCATTCACTCGATCTAGATTTCTTAAAAGCTAAAGGCTAAGAGCTAAAGGCTAAAAGCTACGAACCGAAACACTTTATATGTCATACATCAAATTACCAACGCCCCAAAAGGTATATTCAAGATCGACAAATACCTTGGTTTATTTATAGTTTTTGTATCGCTAATTTATCTTTACTTTTATTTAGCTTCGGTTTTGCATCAACCGCTAGGACACAAACTAAAAAAACTATTGAAAGATATGCAAAACTCGATGCAAAGTATTGCATTCAATATATGAAAATAGATACTTTGCTCGATCTAACTCCTTTAACTACTTGGAACAAAGGATCTATATATCGGGGAGCAGGAACAAATCACGCTATTTTAGTTATTAAAACTCCTAATAGTCCTGCACATTTATACAATTGGTC
>CAYXWE010000476.1:0-4006 GCA_964468145.1 uncultured Pleurocapsa sp. | reverse complement strand
CTAAAGGCAAGTTGCATCGAACTTATATGGGGATAAAATTCACTTTTTTCGGGATTAAAATTAGCTAGTAACAATCGACCCAAACCAAAAAAAAGCGGATCTCCACTAGTGATAATAACTACGCGATGACAATCCAAATCCAGTTTGGCGATCGCATCTATTCCTACTTGGAGATCCTTAAAACAAATTTTGTCCGCTTGATGTTGGCTAAAATAACTAAGATGACGCTTACCACCTGCGAGGATAGTAGCTTCTTCGACAATCTTTCTCACAGATACAGCTAGTCCGTCTGCACCATCTAATCCAATTCCAACTACCGCAATTGTCACTTTTAGTTTCTAGTTTTTAGTATTTAAAACTAATGACTTTTTAAAAAATTAATTTGAACCAGAATCATTAGTAAATAAGCGATAGCCAACAAATACTAAAAATCCCACAAAAGCAATACTCAGAATACTGCTAACAACGTGCAGCAGGGCACTCGCAACCGAAAATCCCAACCAAACCCCACCAATAGCTACCGCAGCCTTGCCTACCTGGGGTAAAGTCGCAAACCAAGCCTTACCAGAATCGATCCATTCTTGTATTTGAGAAGAGGGATTAATTTCAACTTCGGGAAAAACCGATTGTGAAGTAGTATCTTCAGGATCGATAACAGTTTCTCGTTTAATTTCCGCTTCCATCTCATCCAGCTTGCTTTTTAGATCGCGATTATCAAAACTCATAGCTTTTTACTCTCTCTTGCAGCTAATATCTCTTGTTCTTTTAAGATAGCAAACAAAACATATTGGCAAAGGTAGAAATATTACTCTATTGCTTTGATATATTTTTGTAACGACTAAACGGTAAGATCGGAGCTAATAAAAGTAGCTATAAATTATCATAGACGCGATCGCAATTCATGACCGACCAACTTGAAAGACTCAAATTAATGGCTGAAGACGAGCTAACTGTATACAGTACCGATGCTCGCAAAATAGAAAAACTAAGACGCAAAATCGGCATTTCCGTAACTCCCGCCGAACAAAAACAAGTCAAAGAAGCTCTACTCGAAGAAATGCCTTCAGGATTTTTTGGCAAGTTAATCGAAGAAAACCGCCAAACAGTCGCTTTGCCTTTTTGGGGAATTGCAGGATTAGGACTATTATTTGGAATTTCTTTACGTCAGCCTGTAGATTTTCTTGCTCCTGCTATTGGTATACCCATCGCTTTTAATATTCAAAAATGGGGATGGGAATTACAGGCAAAACGTATTTTGCTCAAAACCTTAGAAGAGATTGAAGCAAGAAGCAAACAACCAACCAAAGAATAATATTCAAGAACGAGATTCTTCGTCTGGCTAGGTTATCTCTCACTCTCCTACGCCCTGTCTTGTCAGACAAGAACGCAGTACCCTATGAAGCTTAAAAATAAAATTTTATTAGGATATGGCTTGTCATTAGCTTTAGTGATTCTCGTCGGTGGTTACGGCGTGACTAATCTCCGTCGTTTGGGTAGAGCCAGCGAAGCAATCCTGAAAGAAAATTACAACAGTATTCTCGCAGCAGAAAATACCATCGAGGCACTCGAACGACAAGACAGCGCAATTTTGCTATTTCTTCTAGAAAATCGCGCTCGCGGTAGTCAACAGTTTCAGAAAAATCAGATCGAGTTTTTGAAGTGGTTGGGACGCGCAGAAGGTAATATTACTATCCCAGAAGAAGCTGAAATCATTGCTAGTATTGAATCAACTTATCAAAATTACCTGACTGCTTTTTTAGAACTACAGCAGCAAAACAATCCGACTACCGAAGACTATTACCAGACAATTTTACCGATTTTCGAGCAAATACGCGATCGCAGTCATAGATTGCGGAACATCAATCAATCTGCAATGGAAGCAGCCTCAAGCAACGCTCAACAGGTATCCGAGCGAGCGATTTGGTCAATGGCGATCGCAGGAGCTACTGCAGCAGGAATGGGATTGGGCTTTAGTTTGTTGTTGACTCGTCGCGTGGTACAGCCTTTGTCCAAAATGACAGCAGCCACCGAAAAAATAGCCAGGGGCGAATATGATATTGCCCTTGAAGTTAAATCTAAAGATGAACTAGGGACGCTGGCGCGGGAGATAACTACCATGAGCCAGAAGCTCAAGGCATTTCGCGATCTTAATGTTGGCAGGGTAATCGTTGAAAAGCAGCGCAGCGATGCTATTGTTCAAAGCATTGCCGATGGCATTATCGTCGTAGACAGCCAGATAAAGATTATTGCGATTAATCCGATTGCAGCTAACATTGCTAATGTTAAATCGATGCTGGCAACTAATAATCATTTTCTGGATGTTTTTGATAACCGCACTCTCTATCAACATCTAAAACAAACGGCCGAAACTGGTAAATCTCCGCAATTAAAAGATGATATTTTAACCGTCGAACAAAAACAAGGTATTCAGTATTATAAGTTTGCCATCACCCCCGTCGTCACTGAAGTTGAAGAAGTAATCGGCGCAATTCTCTTGCTGCAGGATGTCACTAAACTCAAGGAATTAGATAATCTTAAAAGCGAATTCGTGGCTACCGCTTCCCATGAGTTACGCACCCCTCTAACGGGGATGGCAATGAGCCTCAATTTGCTAGTAGAAACCACTGAAGACAAGCTATCTGAGTCAGAATCAGAATTGCTAAATACTGCAGTCGAAGATGTGGATAGGTTGCGGGGTTTGGTTAATGACTTATTAGATCTCTCCAAAATTGAATCGGGCAAACTGGAGCTAGATTTCGTCGATGTGGAAGTAAACTTTTTGCTAGATAAGGCAGTTTCCACTTTAAATATTCAGGCCGAACAAAATCAAGTAGCATTAGTCCAGCAGCCTCTATCACAAGATATAAAGACTAAGGTAGATGCCAATAAAATTATTTGGGTGTTAACTAATTTAGTAGCAAATGCTCTACGCTATAGCAATCCTGGAGGGGAAATTAAAATTGGTGCAACCCATAGAAATAATTGGATAGAAATCTATGTAGCAGATCGCGGTGCTGGTATCCCCATTGAGTATCAAAGTAAAATATTTGATAAATTTGTGCAGGTAGAAACAGAAAAAGACATCGGCGGTAGCGGTTTGGGTTTAGCTATTTGCAAAGAAATGGTTCAAGCCCATGGAGGTAGAATATGGGTAGATTCTACTGTTGGCGAAGGAAGTACTTTTAGCTTTACCGTACCTAAAACTCACACATAGTTAACTTAGTTAGGAGTTCTAAAATGTCCCAGGCAAAAATATTGGTAGTAGATGACGATAAAAATATTAGACGTACTGTGAGTATGGCTTTAGAGTCTCTCGATTATTTTGTGCATACCGCATTTGATGGTAAAGATGCGATGCTACAGCTAACGGGCGACAAGTACGACATGATTATTACCGATCTCAAAATGCCAGGCATGAACGGTATGGAATTACTCGAACAGGCGATCGCCAAGTATCCAGAAATAAAAATCGTGTTGATCTCTGCTCACGGAACGGTGGACAATGCGGTAGAAGCAATGAAACTGGGTGCGGTAGACTTTCTGCAAAAGCCTTTTACCCCTAAAGAATTAAGAAATTTAGTTCACAATGTTTTGTCAGCAGAACCCGATGAAGCCCAATCAGCTACAGAATACAAAGCCAGTTTAAAATCTGCGAGAAACTTCGCTAGAAAAAGAGATTTTAATAATGCGATCGCCCAAACGAAAAAAGCGATCGGTGCAGATCCTTCCCAACCAAATGCCTTTGACTTTTTAGGACAGCTACAGGAAACTCTTGGCGATTTTGATAGCGCAATTAAAAATTATCGCGTGGCGATCGATTTAGATCCTACCTATAAATCTGCAAAAGATAATTTGGATCGAGCCACCAATTTCTCTAACAGTACCAGACCGAGCCTTTAATTGTCCTACTTTGTCATAGTTTATTGAAGCCCCCAAATCCCCCAACTCTGGGGTAGGGCTGTTTCATTCTCTAAATAGAAAATGCGATCGCGAATAAATATCTTCA
>CAYXWE010000475.1:0-4007 GCA_964468145.1 uncultured Pleurocapsa sp. | reverse complement strand
GTCAAAATAGCCAGAGATTGGAACGTTGCTGCCAGCGGTTCTGGTTTTGTAACCAAATTTGCAGTAAATAGTCATTATCTGACTAATTTTGATATCCAGACAGTTGGAGGTTCTATTTGCCAAGAATATTGGATACCTGCAGGGGAATTATCAGAATTTAATCGCAATATTGTCGGCAAAATTGAAGTTATTGCCGAATTTTATCCTGGTAATGCTTGAAATGAAATCGCGATCTAGAAAATAAAAAACCAGATAAAATAATTTAAAAAACTACCACTAACAAAATTTTGAATATCGCCACCAAAACCATTACTTATCCAATTGTAGAAACCTTTCATTCTCTTCAGGGAGAAGGATATTGGATGGGGGTGAATGCCTTTTTTATTCGTTTGGCAGGATGTGACGTTCATTGTCCTTGGTGCGATACCAAACACTCATGGAATAGCGATCGCCATCCCCAAAAATCTACAGTAGAAATAGTCACCGCAGCACAAAAAGCAAATCCTGAGATTGTAATTATTACAGGGGGAGAACCTTTAATGCATGATTTATTTCCTTTAACCGATGCCTTAAAAAAAGAAGGAATGCGGGTTCATTTAGAAACTTCTGGGGCGCATCCTTTTAGTGGTGATTTTGACTGGGTGACTTTTTCTCCCAAGCAGTTTAAAGCACCTCATAAAAGTATTTACGATCGCACCAGCGAAATCAAAGTAGTAGTCACTAACGAATACGATCTCAAATGGGCGCAGCAACAGGCTGCATTAGTTCCAGATACAGCTTTATATTATTTGCAACCAGAATGGAGTTCTCCTAAAAGTAAAGACTTAATTGTTAACTATATTTTGCAAAATCCTCAGTGGCGTATTAGCCTACAAACTCATAAATTATTAAAAATCCAATGATGATTATTCATCGTTATCGATCGCCTGTTTTTTATCCTCTGGTAGCCAATAAATACGACTTTGATTGGGAGAAGATAAAGAACTGTATTGTTCCATTAAACTTTGAGTCCTCTGAGGGTCAAAATTATTATTAAGCTGGTTTCTCAATTTGGTGACTCTCGCATCAGTTTCTTCTACCTGGATGCGTAACTCCTTCAATTTTGCTTGCTGGGAAAGATGATAGGGTAAAAGTCGAAACAAAGAAGCGATCGCTGCGATCGCAATTGCCCAACTTAAAATTAGCTTGAGACTAATTTCTGCGGTAACGCCTCTATACCCATTACCGCGACGGGTAGAGTTGGAGCGTTTTTTTTTGACTCGTCTTCTAGAAGAATTCATGTTTTAGTGCAGCAGGTTGCTCGGAATAAAGAATTCCAGACTAACAATACAAAATTTTATTGCCAATCTGAAATCCTATAAGATCAACCAGTTATCTTATCGATCCTGAATATCCTTAGGACTTGTATAGCTCAGTAGAAAGACGCACAGCCATAATTCCAGCGAACAATGCTACAACAAGAGCTATGTAGATTTGAGTATCTGAGATCATAATATTTCACTCCTTTTTGAATTTTGCCAATAAGATATTCCATCCTTAATTTGCGTCATAATTGACCCCAAATAGAATATTTTGTAACAAAATACAACATAATTAGAAAAGAAACTTAGGTGAAGATCGGGAAAAACTCAGAGAAACCAAGAGAAAATCGTCAAATAGACAGATCTATTATGGCTACTTCATAGTCGATCCTGAATTAAGACATATCTCAAGTTTTTAATCTGGTTTAATCGAAAAAATATATTAAATGCTAGAAAACATAGTCAACTATTTTGTCAACGCTGGAGTTGAAGTTTATTTTATACTGCTAATTTTGATTGTTTTAGAAGCGGTTTTGTCTGCGGATAATGCGATCGCCCTAGCTTCTATTGCCAAAAGCGTCAAAGATCCCAAAGCGCAAGAAAAAGCTCTCAATGTTGGATTAGTGGGAGCATATATACTCAGAGTAATCCTGATTATAGGTGCTACTTATGTAATTGAATACTGGCAATTTGAATTATTAGGAGCTTTATATCTATTGTGGTTGGTTTTTAACTATTTCGCCTTAGAAGCCGAAGAAGAGGAAGAAAACTCAGAAACCCGAAGCTTAGGATTCAAATCATTGTGGCAAGTGATTCCCACTATTGCTATTACCGATTTAGCTTTTTCTCTAGATAGTGTTACTTCTGCGATCGCCATTACGGAAGATACCTGGTTGATTATTGCTGGCGGTACGATCGGAATTATTATTTTACGCTTTTTGGCTGGTTTATTTATTCGTTGGTTACAGGAATACACTTATCTTGAAGATGCAGGTTTTATCACCGTCGGCTTTGTCGGTTTGCGCCTATTGTTAAAAGTATGGCTGCCAGACTATTTTATTCCTGAATGGGTGACGATTGCAGTAGTGGCGATTTTCTTCACCTGGGGTTTCTCCAAGCGAGAAGTTATCGAATCTGACAAGTAGGGAATAACAATTGGTTATTAGCCACAATTTAAAGCTCAAAAAAGTATATTTGTAGATGAATATATAACTTTATCTTTTGGTTAAATAAACTATAATACAGTTATAGTAGAAATCACTATAATTTATTTTTTAAAATAAGGACTATTGATAAATATGTTTGCTACAGCAGCACCCAAGGTCAATCCCAATGAAATTCCTCAAGACTTGTTTGGGGCGATCGATGACTTAAAGAAAGAGCTTAATGCAGTAATTCTTGCCCACTACTACCAAGAAGCTGATATTCAAGATATTGCCGATTATTTAGGCGATTCTCTGGGATTATCTCAGCAGGCTGCTAATACCGACGCTGAGGTAATTGTGTTTGCAGGGGTGCATTTTATGGCAGAAACCGCCAAGATTCTCAACCCCAACAAGCTAGTTCTCTTGCCAGACTTAGAAGCAGGTTGTTCTCTGGCTGATAGTTGTCCTCCCGCAGAATTTAAAGCTTTTAAAGAAGCACACCCAGATCATATAGTTATTTCTTATATCAACTGCACGGCAGAAATAAAAGCTCTCAGTGATATTATCTGCACTAGCTCTAATGCAGTTAAAATAGTTAATCAGATTCCCCAAGAGCAACCGATTATCTTTGCTCCCGATCGCAATTTAGGACGTTACGTAAGCGAACAAACGGGAAGAGATTTAGTAATGTGGGAGGGTAGCTGTATCGTTCACGAAACTTTTTCCGAAAAAAGAATTATCGAACTAAAAGCGGAACATCCTACCGCCGAAATTATTGCCCATCCTGAATGCGAACCTCCTGTCTTGCGCCATGCAGACTTTATTGGCTCGACTACTGCTTTATTAAATTATTCCCAGAAAAGCGATCGCGATAAGTTTATTGTCGCTACTGAGCCTGGTATTATTCACCAAATGGAGAAAGCTGCGCGGAATAAGCTTTTTATCCCCGCACCTAATACCAGCAACTGCGCCTGTAATGAGTGTCCCTATATGCGCCTCAATACTTTAGAAAAATTGTATTTAGCAATGAAGAATAAAACGCCCGAAATTACCATGGCTGAAGATACTCGTATCGCAGCTTTAAAGCCGATTCAGAAAATGCTTGAAATGTCTTAGAATATCTAGAGTTTTTAGGTATCATCGTCTTTCAATTTAATAATTGCTTGACGAAATCCCAAGACGACTAAAATATTCGAGAAAGTAAGAAACACTTCTGCACTACCATGCAACCAATCTACATTGGCTAATGATGCGCCATAGTAAGACTGGGCATAAATTCCTGCAGGAATTGTGACAGCTACGAAAATCAACAGCACATAAAAGCCAATCAAAGCTAATCGTGGTGTTTTACCAGAGCGAGTCATAAACCACAAAAAACCCAAGTAAGGAAATAAGGAAATCGCAAATAGATTTTCTTTATTCATTTTTAAGATCGTTCCTCAATTTCGGATTGTTTTGCACTGCGCCAAATCCCCCAAGCAGCAATACAGACGGTAAAGTTGCCCACCACTGTCATTGCTGCTTGTAAAATTACCAACCATTCTAAAGATTGAGTATTATC
>CAYXWE010000474.1:0-4012 GCA_964468145.1 uncultured Pleurocapsa sp. | reverse complement strand
GATAATAGCACCAGGCACGATCGCAGTAATTAGAACGCCGTAACCGTTAACTTGGGCGCTAAGAGCTGTCGCCACAAAAGCGATCGCCATGCCGATAATACCGAATAAATTACCCTGACGGGCTGTTTCCTGGTTGGATAGTCCCCCCAAGCTGAGAATAAATAAGGCACTGGCAGCAATATAAGCCACAGCCACAAGATTGTTTGTCATTCGTTTTTTGTCCTTTGTTCTTTGTCTTTTGTTCTTTGTCTTTTGTCTTTTGTCTTTTGCTGTTTTGAATTTGCTAACAACTAACAACTAATGACGATATGAATTATTTCTGGAACATTTTGAGCATCCGTTGGGTAACGAGGAAACCACCAGAGATATTAATTGTTCCTACAAGAATTGCGATCGCGCCCAGGATTACTGAAGGGGAAGTTATTTCGCCAGATATCTGCAACATACCGCCTAAAATAATGATTCCGCTAATGGCATTAGTTACACTCATTAAGGGTGTATGCAAGGCTGGAGTTACATTCCAAATTACCTGATAGCCAATAAAGCAAGCTAAGACAAAGACGGTAAAGTGAGATAGGAAAGAAGTAGGCGCGCCAATACCAATACCCAGTAGTGCTAAACCAGCAACAATGACCCACAGCATACCATTACTAGATTTTTTCTCTGACTCAGCTACAGGAGTTACTACTGCTTTTGGTTTGGGAGGAGGAGTAGGAGAAGGGTTGGCAATTTTTGGTGGAGGCCAAGTTACTTTGCCTTCGTGGACGATTAATGCACCCCGCACTACTTGGTCTTCGTAGTCTACTTTATAGTCTTCTGCACCACCCATATCTTTGAGTAAGTGCCAAAGGTTTGTACCGTATAATTGGCTAGACTGAGCAGCCATACGGCTGGGTAAGTCAGTCAAACCAATGATAGTTACGCCGTCATATTTATAAACTTCGTTGGGCTTAGTAACTTCGCAGTTACCACCTTGTTCTGCTGCTAAGTCTACTATCACAGAACCTTCTTTCATCATCTCTACCATATCAGTCAGAACCAGTTTAGGTGCTGGTCTTCCTGGAATTAGAGCGGTAGTAATAATGATATCGATTTCTTTAGCCTGTTCTCTAAACAGTGCCATCTCAGCATCGATAAATTCTTTACTCATGGTTTTGGCATAACCACCAGAACCAGTACCGTCTTCTTCAAACTCTAGTTCGAGGAATTCTGCACCCAGACTTTCTACCTGTTCTTTTACCGCAGGACGAGTATCAAAAGCACGCACTACCGCACCCAAACTTCTGGCTGCACCAATAGCAGCTAAACCAGCTACACCAGCACCAATTACCATTACCTTTGCGGGGGGAACTTTACCTGCTGCGGTAATTTGTCCTGTAAAGAAACGACCAAAGTTATTAGCAGCTTCTATTACAGCGCGATAGCCTGCAATGTTTGCCATTGAAGATAGAGCATCCATTTTTTGAGCGCGACTAATACGAGGTACTGCATCCATCGCGATCGCAGTTGCTTGGCGATCTGCTAGTTTGTTTAATAATTCTTCATTTTGTGCTGGCCAGATAAAGCTGATAATAGTTTTACCATTGGGCATCACTTCGATTTCGGAATCTTCGGGAGCGCGAACCTTAAGAATAATGTCTGCTTCTGTCCAAAGAGATGCAGCATCATTAACGATCGTGCAGTCTGCTTCTTGATAAGCTTTATCTGTAAAGTTAGCAGATGCTCCAGCATTGGTTTCTACTAGGATTTCAAAACCCAATTTCTGTAGTTTTTTAACGGTGTTGGGAGTAGCAGCAACACGACACTCATTGGGGTATATTTCTTTAGGGATACCAATCTTACGAGGACCTTCTTTACGTCCTTCTGGCTGCTGGTTATCCTCTACTTGTCTATCGACGGTTGCAGTCATGTATTCTCCTTGATAATGTGGACTATCCGAACAATTATAGATACTGAGAAACTAGCACTGGCGATTATAAAACTAGCTAGTTTGCAGCAATATCTTTTGAAGAGAGAGCAATATTTTTTGAGGTTTATTTCGCTAAAATCAGAGCTTCAGCGATTATTTTAAAGGGACTTTATTTATAGATACTTGTCTTCACTAAACTTTTAAGTTTCTGACAATATTAAAAATACTCCTGCTTTCTACTCAATGCTAGTCATCCTAAAACGATCCCCAAATCTTATCTGACATTCTTTAACTTGTCTTAGTAATTAGCGGATTTCTACAATATTTTCTTTGCATCTCTTTACATAGTTGGGAGTAGCTAGGATTAGGCGTTAAATCATTCGGTAAAAAAAGTGAAGAGCGCAAATAAAATGTTTTAAATTTTGTTTTCTACTACTGTAGAAAAATTGACCCTACTGATGACGATCGATGCTTATTTTATGGAAAACTGAAATTACTACATTAGGTAAGATATAAAGATGAAAATTGGGATTATTGGTTTGGGTTTGATTGGCGGATCTTTGGGGATAGATTTGCGATCGCAAGGACACTATATTATTGGTATCTCTCGTCGCGAGAATACCTGTAAAATTGCTTTAGACAAAGGTATTGTCGATCGCGCCAGCCAAGAATTTACCGCTTTATCCGATGCAGAGATAGTTGTGGTGTGTACCCCCATTGCTGCGATCGCATCTACTATCGAGAAAATTATTCCCCATCTTCATCCCCATACTATTATTACTGATGTTGGTTCGGTAAAACATCCCGTAGTGCAAAGCTGTAGCAAGTTATGGTCGAGATTTATTGGGGGACATCCCATGGCGGGGACATCATTTAGTGGTATTGATGCAGCTATACCTAATCTATTTACGGGTGCTGCTTATGTTTTTACCCCCACTGCAGAAAATGAAACAGAAGATGTAGAAAAGTTAAAAGCGATCGCTTTAGATCTTAATGCTATTCCTTATATCTGCGATGCTAAGATTCACGATCGCGCAGTTAGTTCTATTTCTCATCTACCAGTGATGGTTAGTGCGAGTTTGATTAAGACTTGTTTGCAAGAAGAATCTAACACTCTTAATTTAGCGCAAATTCTAGCTAGTTCTGGTTTTCGCGATACTAGTAGAGTAGGGGGAGGAAATACCGAATTAGGAGTAATGATGGCAAAATACAATCGGCAAGAATTATTGCGATCTCTTTCTAGTTATCGAGATAATTTGGATGAAATTATTAGTTTTATTCAAGAAGAGAAATGGCAAGATTTAGAATATATTTTGAAAAGTAATGGGGACGCTAGACCAAAGTTTTTAAATTAAATAATTAAATATATAAATCGATGATAATTAAAGGATTATTATCCGACAAAGCTATTCATCCTCATCAGATAATGGTGCATCTAAATCTATTTCGACATTTTCTACCAAGGATTGAACTCTTTCTACAGTTTTTGATGTAACAGGCTGTATGTGTTGCGGATTTTGTTCCATATCTTGCGCTAGAAAATCCAAAAATTTACCTAATACTGGATCTTCTTCTAGTTGAGTTAAGATCGCGATCGCGTCACTTGAATGTGTTTCTTGCATCCGCGCAAAGACGCAAAAGATTCAAATCCCAATCGCCTTTTTCCTAATTCAACCTCGAAACAAAACAAAACCATTAAACTAAAAATATATTGGCTATAGTGCTACAGTGCAACGATGAAATGAATACGGAACTTGTCGAATCAATATATCAAGTTATTCAATCTCTTTCGGATGAAGAGCGATCGCTTTTGGAAGAAAAATTATACACAAATTTGCCTTATCCTTCCCAAGAAGAAATCTTTAGTTTAGCCGAAACAAGTAATGTTTTTGATTTTCTCCATGACGAACCAGATATATATACATTAGACGATGGAGAAGCTGTTTAATGGCTTTAAATAAAGGCGATATTGTATTAGTCAGATTTCCTTTTAGCGATCTCAGTCAAACTAAATTGCGTCCAGCTTTAGTATTGGCTGTTGATAAAAATATTGATGAAATTACACTTTGCTTTATTTCCTCACAAAATACTCAAAGACTAGCT
>CAYXWE010000473.1:0-4019 GCA_964468145.1 uncultured Pleurocapsa sp. | reverse complement strand
GGCAGGGTATTGCCCAAACTGGCGGGGAAGCCAAAATTATTATTAAACAAGGAATGGTCGAAGTAAATGGCGCGGAGGAAATCAGACGAGGACGCAAATTGATCCCAGGAGATCGAGTCACGGTAGCAGGGACAACCCATCTAGTAGAGCTATTACAATAAATATAATAATTAGAGCCTGTTTATAGCTGCAATGGCAATACAAAGATCTTCTGACTCTCCTCGTCCTGCAAAAAAATCTCGTCCTCCTCAAAAAAAGGATCTCGATCCTAGCTTAATGATTCCTCATGCCAATGTGGAAGAGACAGAACAGGCTGAGGACAAAATTCGTCCTCAACGACTGGCAGACTATATCGGACAAAAAGATTTAAAAGGCATTTTAAATATTGCGATCGCTGCTGCTAAAGGCAGACAAGATCCGTTGGATCATCTCTTGCTATATGGCCCTCCAGGGTTGGGAAAGACAACCATGTCTTTGATTTTGGCGACAGAGATGGAGGTCAACTGTAAAATTACTTCCGCACCCGCTTTAGAGCGTCCTAGAGATATTACGGGTTTGCTAGTTAACCTCAAGCCTGGGGATATTTTATTTATTGATGAAATCCATCGTTTAAATCGCATGACAGAAGAGTTACTTTATCCTGCCATGGAAGATTTTCGCCTCGATATTACTATTGGTAAAGGACAAACTGCAAAGACTCGCAGTATTCCTTTACCTCCCTTTACGTTAGTCGGGGCGACCACTAAAGCGGGTTCGCTGTCTTCGCCGTTACGCGATCGCTTTGGTATCATTCAAAGACTGCGTTTTTATGAACTGGACGAACTAACCCTAATCGTCAAAAGAACTGCAGAAATTATCAAGAGTACCATTACCGAAGAGGGTGCAGTGGAAATAGCCCGTCGTTCTCGCGGAACGCCCCGTATTGCCAATCGACTATTGCGTCGGGTAAGGGATTATACCCAAGTGCAGAAAGCAGCAACCATTACCGAAGAATTAGCAGCTACCGCGATGGATTTGTTTGATGTGGATACTCAGGGGTTAGATTGGACGGATCGTTTGGTGCTAAATACCATTATCGAGCAGTTTAATGGAGGCCCCGTAGGTCTAGAAGCGATCGCAGCAGCCACGGGAGAAGACCGCAAAACTATTGAGGAAGTGTACGAGCCGTATTTATTGCAAAATGGCTATCTCAGCCGCACTCATCGCGGAAGAGTAGCCACTAGCAAAACCTACGAGCATTTGGGCTATAACAGCGATAAACCAAGTCAAACCCAGTTATTTTAATTTTTTAGCCTGAGTTTGCGTGGAAGCTAAAATTTTTATTGCTTCGCTATCGATCTTTTTTTTAAAACAAAATGCAGAGGACGCAGAGAACGCAGAAGAGATTAATTTTTAAGCGTTTAGAGCTTTTCTATTTGAAAGAGGGAAAGACGATGAAATGCCCATCAATTACGAATTACGAATTACGAATTACGAATTAATAATTATTCGATCGATGCTTTTTGCTGTGCTTCGAGCAATTCGCCAATCCCTTTTTCAGCTAGATCTAACATCGCGTTTAATTGCGATCGCGTCATACTATCAGATTCTGCTGTCCCTTGAATTTCAATTAATTCCAGCTTGCCATTCATTACGACATTGAGATCTACATCTGCTGCGACATCTTCTGGATAATCGAGATCTAAAAATGCTTCGCCTTCAATTAAACCTACCGACACTGCTGCTACTGGCTCTAATAAAGGAGAAGTTTTTAATTCTCCTGCTGCGATTAACTTATTAATTCCGCGGACTAGAGCCACATAACTGCCTGTAATTGAAGCGGTACGAGTTCCTGCATCCGCCTGCAAAACATCAGCATCGATAGTAATAGTTCTTTCGCCAAATCCTTGAAGGTCGATCGCAGCACGCAAACTACGTCCGATTAATCTTTGAATCTCTTGGGTGCGTCCTGAAAGCTTCATTAGCTCCCGTGAATGCCTGGTATCGGTAGCCCCTGGTAGCATTCTATATTCTGCGGTAAGCCATCCTCGACCGCTACCTACCAAAAATTTGGGTACGCGATCCTCAATACTGACGGTACAAAGGACTTTAGTATTGCCACAGTCAATAATTGCCGAAGATAAAGGATTATTAATAAAGTCTAGTTCAAACCGATGAGGGCGGAGTTCATCCGCTTGACGATCGTTGGTACGTTTCCAGGACACACAGTTGCTCCTATATCTAATTTAGTATTGAGTTTGACAGAAAATAAGCAACAAAATATTAATATCTAACAAGGTAGATATAGTTCTTAATCAACTTTACGATACCGCTTAAAATTGCTTATAAATTAACCAAAAACTTTGAAGCAAATAGCTATTAAGCAATCAATGTTTACCAAGATTATTTGTGGTTATTTAAGATTTTTAAAATTCACTGTCAAAGGCAATTTTTGCTTATATCGTAGAGAGAAATAGGAACAGCATACTTTGCTTTAGTTCTTATTTCTCTGTTACCCCCATAAGAAACTGTTTAGAAGTTGTGTCTAATATATTTATTTCGCTTTTTCTTACTGCTTCGATAAGTTTTGCAGCCCCAATCCTACTAGTTGGTGGCGCGATCGCATTTCTAGATCTCATTAGTTATATTCCTGGATTTTGGGAATTGGGCGATCGTGGAATATCCTATATTCTTGATTTTTTGGCAGTTTTTGGTAATGCCAAACCACTCCAAGGCATGATTACTCTGGGAATTACAGTGAGTGTTGTGGGAATTTTGTTAGATATCCTCAATCTCTATCGCAACTCGTATTGCTACCAAAGTTTTGAAGATCGAGATATTAGCTAGCGATCGATAGTTGTAGACACCCCCGTGAGTTGTCCGTCGGGCGCGAGCCTCCAGGCTGTTGACTTGTCAAAGTTTCGAGGAGGACGCGAAACCCCAGGTTTACGCCCTCAGTAAAAATTCATGACTGATTTCCTAATACTTGCTTTTTATATAAGCTCGTCAAGGCAGTAATTTGACGGAAAGGAAAACTGGCTTCTCGATATAGATCTTGGGGGATTTTGTCTTTAATTTGTTCGTGTAGTTGTGGTAATTCTGCCCAATGTTTGCCACATTGAAGATGATGGGCAGTATGATAGCCCAGGTTGCAGGTAAACCAATTGTAGGTAGGGTCGGTAATGTTGTAGGTTGCTAGGTAAGGATCGGCCGTGTCTAATCCTGCATGGTGTTTGTAAGTGTCAAACACCGTAGCATAAAGCAAAGTTACCATCGGCAAAATAAACACTATTAGAGCGTTAAACCAATTGTACCAAGTCAAAATCGCGATCGCGACTAGGGTAACAATTATATTTTGAATTAAACGCTTTTGTTCGCGGGGATATCGCTCGCCAACTTTCAGTCCCCTAGTGTAAGCAGTCGTGCCTACTTTAATGGTATATTCTAATACCTTCATAATTTCGCCATCATCTCTTTGCCAACCCGATTCATCTTTTTGGCGATCGAGATAATTTTTGTGATGACCTAAAGTATGGTGCAAAACCCAAAGTTCGCCAACCACCCCAGTCTGCAAGCCCATAACAAATTCTATGGCTCTATTTGCCCAACTTTTTGAAAAGAATTTGTAGTGTTGATGGTGATGATTGAGAGAACAGGTAAAGCCTTTGATATATATACCGATAAAGCCCCAAAACAGAGTCAAAATCCCAGAAGGACTGAGGAAAAATACTAATAAATCTACGGTAAATATTAGTAAGATTATGGTTATGGGATAGTAGTCTACTTTTTTTCTGACCAACATTTAAGTTTTGTAATTTTATCCAAACCGTATCTTAATCTAGATGGACAGTGTTGTAAATCTGATGGCTTGATACATTTATTTACGCAAGTTCCTCCGATGCAGCATTTTTTGTGCTTTACTGGTTAAAAGTTTTTCCGATAAAGGGGCTTCGCCCCAGCTATAAGCTTTAAGCCGTAAGCTTATAGCCCAATCAATAGGGGTATCGAACCAAACTGATTGAAGACAACGTACAGACGCG
>CAYXWE010000472.1:0-4023 GCA_964468145.1 uncultured Pleurocapsa sp. | reverse complement strand
ATTTTGCCATCTTTAATTATTTTTTGTTCGCCATAAACATCATCCAAAAATAAGTTGAGAGCTTTGATTCTTTGCTTCAAACCTTGTTCTAAATGCGTCCACTCACTATTAGGAATGATGCGGGGAATAATATCAAAGGGAAATATTTTTTCTACACCTTGGGTATCGCTATATACATTGAAAGTTACCCCTAATTTAAATAAAGCAATTTCTGCAGTAGAACGCTGTTGCTCTAATTGCTCTATACCCAAACCAACCATATATTCGATCAAAGAACTAGAATGCGATCGCGGTTTGCCTATTTCTAGAAATAGTTCGTCATAAAATTCTTCTGGATCGTATAGGTCGAAAGGCATTTTTTAAAGGATCGAGGATAAGGAAATGATTATTAAATAGCGAACTTTAACAGTTTATGAAATAGCAGTCGATAAATATCTAATTATTTAGCGTATTTTTAGATTTATCTCGATATACAACGGCAAAATGTAATTTTCGCTACATTTTGCTCGTATTTTAGTTTAGAAAAGCTTTAGATTAGTAAATAAATGCTGGCAAGAAAATAGTTATTACTTTTTTTGTTATTTGTCATTAGTCATTTGTCAAAAGCTTATGCCAGAGGTCTAGTTTATCGAGTAAAACAAGAATAGCCAACAATTAACCATTGATAATCAACAACTTTATCGGCGAAACTGCTGCCCTCAGTGCTGCTTTACTCTGGGCTATTTCTTCAGTTATCTACAGTCGTCTGGGAGTAACCATCGCTCCCTTGCAGCTTAATCTATATAAAGGCATAATTGCGATCGCCTTAATTGCCATTACTTTATTTTTTCAGAGTGCTACTTTTATTGATTTATCTTGGTCTACTGTTGTTTGGTTGGCTTTGAGTGGGGCGATCGGCATTGGTTTGGGAGATACCGCTTATTTTGCAGCCCTAAATAAATTGGGTGCAAGACGCACTCTATTATTAGAAACAGCCACTCCACCAATGGGTGCATTGTTAGCATTGATATTTATTGGCGAACAACTAACAGCCCTATCCTGGTGCGGTATTTTATTAACTATTTTAGGTATTGCTTGGGTCATTAGCGAGGGTAATCCCGTTGATAATATTAGTATTTCGCGATCGGGAATTTTATATGGTATTTTAGCTGCGATCGCTCAAGCAGCAGGGGCGGTTATTTCTCGTTTTGCCCTAATTCAGTCCGATATCAGCCCTTTAGAAAGTACTTTAATTCGCTTAGTGGGGGGGACAATCATTGTATTGGGTTTATTATTGTTTCCTATCTCTCCTACTCCGACTAAAATTCGATGGGGAATTCCTCTACGTAGTCTGGGTATAATCGCGATCGCAGCTACAGGAAGTACTTATCTCGGTATTTGGTTACAGCAAACCTCACTCAAATTTGCACCGACGGGCATTGCTCAAACTTTTCTCGCTACTAGTCCTTTATTTGTGTTGCCTTTAGTCGCTTTGCAGGGAGAAAGAATTAGTTGGCGAGCCATATTGGGAGCGATAATTTCATTGGGTGGTATCGGGTTGATATTTGTTCGATAATATACAGCAATTTGTACTGTTTTTAATATTTTGAATTAATGTCCACAGATAAACCCAGATAAACACAGATGAATTAATCTGCTATTTTTTGAATCCTAAGGGATAGGGAAAGGGATAATTTAGCTTTTAAAGATGAAGCCTTGCTAAACTAAATCGGGTAGAGACTGGTAAGTAATTATGTCCAACCTTGAGGGGAAAGTAGTATTAGTCACGGGGGCGACACGAGGAGTCGGCAAAGGAATTGCCATCGGTTTGGGGGAAGCAAAAGCTACTGTATATATTACTGGTCGTAGTTTGGAGTCTAATTCTGAATTATCGGGCAGTCTCCAAGAAACTAAATCCGCTATCGAAGAAGCGGGGGGTGAATGTATTCTCGTACGGGTAGATCATAGCGATGACGAACAAATACGCTTGCTGTTTGAACGTATCGATCGCGAACAACAGGGGCAGCTCGACTTAGTAGTTAATAATGTCTTCTCTGGAGTACGGGCAATTAGAGATGCTTATGGCAAACCATTTTGGCAAGCCGAACCAAAATTTTGGGATGCGGTTAATGATGTGGGGCTGCGCAGTCATTATGTAACTAGTGTCTATGGTGCGAGAATGATGAGCCAAAATAACCAAGGGATTATCTGTACGATCTCTTCTTGGGGCGGTATGTCCTATTTATTTGGTGCTGCTTACGGTGCGGGAAAATCCGCTTGCGATCGCCTGGCTGCGGATATGGCAATAGAACTAAAACCCGATAATATTGCCTCGATTGCTATTTGGCCGGGTATTGTCGGCACAGAACAAATTATTGATTTTGCCCAGCAAACTAACGAAGATAAGGGCAGTGCAACTTTGGGAGATGGTTACAACTGGGAAACTCCCTTACTTACGGGTAGAGCGATCGCAGCTTTGGCTAACGATCCCAATATTATGCAGTACACGGGTAAAGTACAAATTGTTGCCGAACTTGCCCAAAAATACAATCTAGTAGATAAAGATGGCAATCGTCCTGTTTCTTTACGCTCATTAAAATTTTTACTTCCCTTTAGTATTCCCTCTTTGAGAAACTATCTTTGGCTGATACCCGATTTTAAAATCCCTTGGTTCTTTTTACTTTGGTTCATGTTGCGATCGCCGAAAATTTAGTTCTTAATTCTTAGTTCTTAGTTTCTCCTCAATCCTTTATCCTTCATCCTTGACAAAGTTATGACCGAATTAAATCAAGCTGTCGTAGTCTTGACTGGCGCAACGGGTGGTTTTGGCAAAGAGTTAACCAAACAAATGTTGCAAGCTGGTAGTCGATTAATTCTGAGCGATGTCGATCGAGCTACCTTAGATAGTTTTGCTAGCAATATCAGTAATAAAATAACCACAGGAGAAATAATCGCCTGTATCGCCAGCGATCTATCTAGTAGTGAAGGATGCAGAGTTCTTTACGATCGCGTTAAAACATTAAACGTACCCGTTGATATTTTAATTAATAATGCGGGAATTGGCTTATACGGACGCATGGATGAAGTCCCCATGGATAAATGGGAAACTTTGATGCAGGTTAATTTAATGACTCCCATGCGTTTGAGTTCTTTGTTTGTTGGGGATATGATCGATCGCCGAGGGGGACATATTGTTAATATTTCTTCTTTAGCTGGCTGGATCGCCCCTGAAGGAATGGCGCATTATTGTAGTAGTAAGTTTGGCTTGCGGGGTTTTAGCGAAGGACTTTTTAATGAAGTCAAACAATATAACGTTAAAGTTACTGCAGTGTATCCTTTCTTTAGTCGCACTCCTATCCTTCAGTCCGAACGTTTTGGTACTTTGGCTCAAGATGGAAATGATTTTCCTGAAAATATAGCTACCGATCCTGCAGTAGTAATGGCAAAAACCCTGAAAGCAATTGTACGTAACAGACTGCACGTATTTCCCGATCGCATCGGCAATATTATTCATCTAATTAAACAGTATTCACCTAGGTTATTTGACTTAATCGGCAATCGCGGTTTCAGTTAAATAGGTTGTACGACTATATCCAACGTAAGATCTCGGACGAATATAAATACAATGTTAATTATTTCTACAGATTTGGGAAATATAACAGTGTAAACGCTTAAATCATCTATAGAGCTTTTTGATGAATGAATATCATTAGAGTCTTTACTATTGCCAACAATGGCTTTCAAGAAGTAATTCGCGATCGCATCCTTTACTTTATCGGTTTCTTTACTCTGTTACTCATTTTGGCACAGAGAATTATTCCCGAAATTGCAGCGGGAACACACGAAAAGATTCTCTTAGATTTTGGTATTGGCGCGATCGCCATTTTGAGCGTTATTGTTGCTATTTTTGTGGGTACGGCTTTAATTAATAAAGAAATAGAAAAGCGTACTTTGTTGATGTTAATTCCCAAGCCCATTAGTCGTGCAGAACTTATTTTGGGCAAACATTTAGGATTAACTGCAGTATTGGGGGTAACTGTAGCC
>CAYXWE010000471.1:0-4026 GCA_964468145.1 uncultured Pleurocapsa sp. | reverse complement strand
TGCCAAGATTTGATTGTTGTTAGTAGTATCTACAATATTTATATTGCCTGAGTTAGTAATAATACTTAAATCGCTGAAGCCAAGGGAAGCAGGCAAACCGAATAAATCTACGCCATTGGTAAAGTCTCTAATCGTATCAGTACCACTAGCAGACTCAATGGCAAAAACATCATTACCAGCATTGCCGAATAAAACATCATTACCAGCACTGCCGAATAAAATATCATTACCATCTCCACCAGAAAGGTTGTCATTTAAAGCCCCACCTCGTAGGGTATCGTTACCTCCGTAGCCTCTAATGACCGCAGTGATGTTGGTTGCATTTCTCGCATCAATAAAATTATCGCCATCTCGACCATAGAGACGAGCCTGTTCGAGATTGTTAATGGTATCTGTGCCTTCTCCAGTTACTTGAGTGTCAGACAAAGTAATATTGTTATCGCTAACTACATAAAAGCGATCGCTGCCCGCACCACCATCAAGAACATCGTTGCCACCACTGCCGAATAAAATATCATTACCATCTCCACCAGAAAGGTTGTCATTTAAAGCCCCACCTCGTAGGGTATCGTTACCTCCGTAGCCTCTAATGACCGCAGTGATGTTGGTTGCATTTCTCGCATCAATAAAATTATCGCCATCTCGACCATAGAGACGAGCCTGTTCGAGATTGTTAATGGTATCTGTGCCTTCTCCAGTTACTTGAGTGTCAGACAAAGTAATATTGTTATCGCTAACTACATAAAAGCGATCGCTGCCCGCACCACCATCAAGAACATCGTTGCCACCACTGCCGAATAAAATATCATTACCATCTCCCCCTATAAGTTCATCATCTCCATCAAAACTTCTAAGGGTGTCATTGCCAGCTTCACCATATAGGGTATCGTTATCCGCACTACCTTCAAGCAAGTCCCCACCACTCGTGCCGTAAAATATGCTGCTGATAATATTACTCGTATCGAGGTCTAATTTAATATTTTCCGAACCGATAGTAATTTGGCTGGTGCTGCCTATATTTTGATTATTATTAGAAAAGCTGACATCATAAGTCCCCGAAGGTAATGCGAGTTGATAGCCTCCTGCATCCATGGTGGCAGTAGTATAAGAAGTTCCTGTAGCAGTATTGATAGCAGTTACATCAATATCCGCTAGTCCTTCTCCTATGGTATAGAAATCATCATCCATAACTAGGTCGTCGTAGGCAACCCCCGTTAGAAAAACATTGCTGCCAGACTTGGCAAAGTTTTGCGTCACCATGAAGGCATTAAATCTGTTAAATTCTCCCGTAAGATTACCAATACCAATCTCGCGAAAATCAGATTGTAATATGTTTCTACGATGACCAGAACTAAGAAATAAACCTCGATGTCTGTGTTCAGTATCTGCACCAAAGTCCCCTGAAAATCCTTTATAAGCAAGATTTTCTCCCGATCGCCAGCTACCCGTAAATTGATAACCAGCTTCTTCCATACGTTGAGTGGGGGTACTGATAATTCTTGGCAGATCGGTTTCTGGATCTATATCGTTTTCATCTCTAATGTAGTGATCGAACGTATCATTATCCAACATCCATTGACTGTGAGTTCGTGACGCATCTATCAACAATAAGTTAAATGCTAGTGGCTGTTTAGGATCGCTGGTAATCATCTTATTGGGATCGGTTATACCGTCATTTAAACCAATACCGTATAAGTTTGCTTCGCCTTGAGGATTGAGGCGGGCGCGATTGACTAATTCGAGCATAAACTGCTCGTGTGCAGAAGGTTGAACCATTAAAATTACTTAATATGTGCGATTGTAATCAATCACTAATGTAATTAGAGGTTCTTGTTTTGAAAACAGTATTTACAGCATTTTTTGGCAAATATTTAACAAATATAAGACATTGCGCTTAGTATATTCACTATATTTTCCTGGCGATCTGTACTGAATAAAAATCGATTTAGTTGAAGTTAAAGATAGTTCATCGTACGCTCTCTAAAATTCATTCTCTCGTCCGAGAATTTCTAACAGACAATCTCTGGCATAAATAACTCTAGGCTGTCTCAAATTACCTTTGTGCCAAACTAAATAAAGATTGTTGCGAGGATTTAATTCGGTTTCGTGCAAAAGACTGAGAGTACCTGCCTGTAACTCTCGATCGCACAAATATTTAGGTAAAACTGTATAGCCTTGACCGAGACGCACTAGCGATCGCACAACTCTCAAATCTGCAACCGTTACTGCTGGCTCGACATTGACCCTTATTTGAAAAACTTCGGCGAAATATTGTCTAATCAAAGGCAAATGCTCGTTATCCGCAATCATTGGCAAACTCAGCAAATGCTCTGGCTCAAAAGGTGGCATTAAAGAGCGTTTGATCCAATCTTTGCTCGCCACCAAAACTAAAGTCTCTTGTTGAATTTTCGTAAAACCCAGGGATAACTGATGGGGGTGAGACGAGGTAATAGCGAAATCTAAAGTACCGTCTTCCAATAAATAATAGGCAGATTCGCGATCGCTAATATGAATTCTCACTTTTATATCTTGTTCCAAAAGTGCAATAACTGCGGGTAACACTTTTGCATCTAAAAATTCTGTAGGCGATGCCAGGTGAATTGTACCCGTTATCGAGGTGACTAACGACTGCACTAGTTCAAATTCAGTTTCTAGATTGTGTAGACGAGGAGAAATTGATTTTGCCAGATCGTCAGCGATCTCGGTTGGTTTAATTCCCCGATTATGAGAAATAAATAGCTCTTTTTCAATAAAAGTTTCCAGGGACTTAATGTGTTCGGATGCTTTGGGCTGAGTTAAATGCAGGCGATCTGCTGCTTTGGTAATTGAACCCGTGCGATAAGCTTCGACAAAAGTACGCAGCTGAGATAGATAACTCACAATCTGTAAAAATATTCAGAATCGCTAAAGGATTACTTTTAATAATAAAGATGATTATTAATAATAAATATAGGTAATTTTTTATCTTGACCCCTATTAAGGAAAGCTTAAGTTTGGCAATTTCAACATGATTTATGAATATAGATAATTATTTACTCGATTGTGATGAAATTTTAAGTAAATAACAAACAAATTATAAACATTGTGTTGCAAGCTACAAAAATCCACAATACTTACAGAGTAGTACTTAGGCACGGATAAACCGTTACCAGTAACTGCAAATATAGCGATAAAATATATGAGAATTTTAATTTTTAAACAGAAAAATATTCTCTGCAGCTTCAATCAATCGAGAAATATATTGTCCTGGTGTAGCTGCATTATCCCTCGAAGCGATGCCCACTGCTAGCTACGCGACTGTGAAACCGCGATTAAACAATGATTAACGATGCCAGCCTGAAAATTTCAGAATTCGATTCTCCTTACTTCCACCCCAGTCGAGATACCGAACTGATTCAACAGTTAGGATTTATTCCTGGTTTAAAGGAATTTCTGATTATTCGTCAAATACACGCTCTAGAACACGCCACCGTCTGGATGCTTAGTAATTCTACCAGTCTTAGCCGAACTAAGCTTACCACGAGTTATTTATCTGCTGATAACGAAACTATTGGTGGATTATCTACAGAAAAAGGATTTTATCTTTACGGCGAGATAAATCCTCTCAAATTGCAACAGGCGGTAAAGGCAGGGTTGACTCGTTTGCAAAAAGGAGAATGGAATTTGGCTTTGCATCCCCGCTGTGGTACAAATTCTTCAGTGGCAATGCTGCTGACTGCAGGAATGACTATGACTGCTCATTTTACTCTACCTAGAGAGCCAATACATCAACTGATGGGTATGGGATTGGCTACTTTGGCTGCCAATTATCTCGCTCCCGATATTGGAATTTACGTTCAGAAATATTTGACAACTTCAATCCCTTTTAATCTCAAGCTGCATAAAATTACTAAAATTGTCGATAAATCGGGCAATTCTGGTTACTTTGTGCGTTTAAACTGGGTTTCCTCCATTAATAATTAATGAACCGCTTAGTAGTTATGCTAGTTGAGTGCAGAAACTGTTTGTCAGCCTTCTTGTTTATAT
>CAYXWE010000470.1:0-4034 GCA_964468145.1 uncultured Pleurocapsa sp. | reverse complement strand
ACTACATTACCTTCTGGATCTACTACCACCCCATAAACGCTAGCCCCTTTGAGTCTTCTAATGCAAGCATCTCTGGGATATGTACCAGAAACCTCAATAGTTTCTGGTTGAATATCTTGTACTTTAGCCAACCATGTAATGTAATTTTTTCTTGCTTCTTCATCACTAGTTCCATTTGGATCTTTCTTGAGACTTTGACTTAGTTGGCGAATGCGTTGCTGAGAATCTGCAGCTTTTTTGGCTGCAATTTGTTCTGGGCTGGGTTTAGTTTTAGCTTCAGGTTGGGGTGCTGGTTTTTTGTCGGGCTGAGTTTGGGGACTATCTGGAGTGGGAGTAGCCTCTGGTTGTTTACCTGTTGGGGCAGGAGGTTTTGCTGGTTTATCTGTATTTGCAGGAGGCAGTTTGCTTGGATCGACTTTAAAGTCTTCGGGATTGATTGTTGGAGGTAAGGGAAGCTCGGATACATCTCCAATAGGGGGCAGAGTAATATCTGTGATGGGGGGAAAATCGGGGATATTAAAGTTAGGAGGAGGGGGTATTAATAAAGGTGATAGGTTATTGGGATCTCCTACACCAGGAATGAGAGAAGGCGGAATGGCAAAGGGGGCTGCGGGTTCGCTATTATCCACAGGAGGCAGATCGGCAAGATCGGGGACGTTAGGGGTGTTTAACTGAGGAGAAAGATTGGGTAAACGAGCCTGCTGTTCTGGATTTAGTTCGATTACTGAAACTTCCCGTCTACCAGATTCATCATCAAATTTTAGAGTTGGCAAACCAAATTTGAGAACGAGTAAATGTAAACCAACGGATACTAAGAAACATAGTTGGGCTGGGTTAATCAACTTGCCAGATTTATTATCTAATTTTGATTCGTGAGACATAACCCGCAACCATAAAAATTAAATCTAGTCTTCTAGTTTACAGAAAAACCTGGAAAAATCAGATCGTTATCGATTAGGTTAGGCGCGATCGACTAAGATGGCAATGTTTTGGTTGCAGCATTAAAATTCAATTCAATCAATCGCTGTCTCTTGGGGATAAATTGCGTACTATCTCTGCTAATCTCCCCGCACTGTCGGTAACAGCCAACTCTTTTGCCCGATTTGCCATTAATTGTAATTTTTCTGGCGATCGCAATAATTCCGCTACTCGTTCTTGTAAAGTATTGGCAGTAAGTTCTGATTGTTGATATACCACCGCTGCGCCAATATCGTGTAATTCTTTGGCATTATAGGTTTGGTGATCTTCTGCTGCGTAGGGATAGGGAATTAAGATTGCAGGAGTACCCGTAAAGGCTAATTCAGTAATTGTACCCGCCCCCGCGCGACTAATAGCTAGATCCGCTCGTTGTAATAATCCCGCCATGTTGTCGGAAAAGGGCATGGAGATATAGTTAGGATGTTGGAGGCTATGGGCATCGGGGTCATTTTTTCCCGTGAGATGTACCACATAAGCACCCATCTCAAACCAAGCTGGTGCAGCTTCGCGGACTAGTTGATTGACTGCTACTGCTCCTTGAGAGCCACCGACTACTAAAATAACAACAGCATCATCAGGAATATTGAGATCGTTCCCTTGAGGTGCGAGAAATTGCGATCGCACGGGAGTACTAACATAAACTGTTTTTGCTTGGGGTAAATATTGGGCTGTACCTTGAAAACCCAAAGCCACCACATCGCACCAACGGCTGAGAAACTTAGTAACCTTACCAGGAATGTAGTTAGATTCGTGAACTACTGTCGGCTTGTTGTTTAAGCGCGCAGCTAAAATAGCAGGAGCAGCAATGTAACCCCCCGTAGTAAATACCACGTCAATATTGCGCTCGGCAATTAATTTTTTAGTTTGCCAAATCGAAGTTAAAAAGCCTGCCATAATTTTTATTGTTTTAAGACTAAACTTTTGTTGAAAGCCTTCTACTGCAATAATATTGAGGGGATAATCATCGGGGACAAGACTAGTTTCCATACGGTTAGCAGTACCCAACCACTCTATTTTATAATCGGGTAGCTGTTGCGCTAGAGCGATCGCCGGAAATAAATGTCCTCCAGTACCGCTAGCAGCTATAAGTATGCGAGTTGGAGATGATGCCACAGATATAGTCTCCTAATCTTAAATTATTGAATCCACGAGCGATCGCGTTCGGGATTCATTATTAAATAAACACCACATTATAAGCAGTTTTGAATTTTTCCGACAATCGCGATCGCTATTTCATAGCAGTACGCATTACGATTGGGATATTTTTAAGAAATTTTCATCATTCATAATTCATACTTACGAACTAGTAATTTAACTTGTCCTGACTAATTTACGTACTGCGATATGTTTAATTGCACCCAACCTGCTTCCGATTAGTTTGAGCCTTTCAAAAGATATCTTTCAAAAGGTTTACCTTTTAACATCCGCTGCCAGTATATATAAGGCAAACCATACATCTTCAACAGCCACATACTATATCTTTCTTTAGTAGGATCGAGGGGAAATGAAGGACTGGGATTTTTATCGTAGTCAAACTCAGCTAACATGACTTTGCCATATCCCGTAACTAATGGACAGCAAGCATAACCATCATATTGTTTGGTTAAAGATTTTTCTGCCATTGAAGATAATAAATTTTTAACTAATACAGGAGCTTCTGCTCTTACCGCAGCAGCGGTTTTAGAAGTCGGCAAAGATGAGGCATCTCCCAAGGAGAAAATATTAGGATAAGTATTGTGTTGCAAAGTATATTTATCCACATCCACCCAACCAGCAGCATTAGCCAAAGGACTATTTTTAATAAAGTCTGGCGCACTCATAGGTGGGGTGACATGAATCATGTCGTAAGAGATTGCGATCGTCGAAGAATCATTGTCGCTAGTTACCTCAAAAATAGCTTCTTTGGTATCTGCTTTGATTTCTACCAGATTATGTTTAACTTTGAGGTCGATGTTTTTGCGATCGACAATTTCTTTCAGGGGTTTGGCATAGGTAGGAACGCCAAAAATACCGCCACCAGCAGTACAGTAAATAATATTAGACTTTTCTCTAACTCCCGCTTTCTCAAAAGACTCCTCTGCCAGATACATTATTTTTTGAGGCGCACCAGCACATTTAATTGGAGTGTTGGGATAAGTAAAAATAGCCGTCCCCCCTGAAAAGTTAGCGATTGTCGATTGAGTTTTGGGAGCTTGTTCGTAGGCATAATTGCTACAAACCCCACCTTTGCCCAAAGCTTCGGGTAAACCTTTAATTGAATGCCAGTTAATTTGAATCCCTGCTGCAACAATCAGATAATCGTAAGTAATATTTTGACCCTGTTGAGTAATGACAGTATTTTTATCGGGAACGAATTCTTGGCAGTAATCTTTAATCCAGGTAACGCCACGGGGAATAACTTCTGCTTCTGGTTTAACAGTGTCTTCTGCTTGGTAAACCCCACCCCCAACCAAAGTCCAAGCAGGTTGATAGTAGTGTTTGTCAGAAGGTTCGATGAGAGCAATATTGAGATTGTTATCGGCAACCAAAAGTTGTGCAGCTACAGTGATTCCTGCAGTACCCCCTCCGACTATCACAATTTGATATTGACTTTCAAGACTCGTCATTTAAATCACTCCTTAATAAAGATCGATCGCTTGATTATTTTCAGCTTAACGATCGTCTTCTAGCAACACGACAAAATCTTGATAAATCTTGAAATCTCCTCAATCTTTAATCTTTTATTTACAGATCCGCTCTAATTATTAGACAAACACTAAATTATAGTTAGCACCAATCGATAAACCATGCTTACAGAACCAATCAAAGTAGAAAGAATTGCGATCGCGATCCACAATTTAGCTCCTCGAATGTCTGGTACGACTGTAGTCCAGCTATCAGACTTACACTATGATGGGGTACATTTGACCGAAGCCACTCTCAAGCAGGCGATCGCCATTACTAATGCGGAAAATCCCGATTTAGTGGCGATTACAGGAGATTTTGTAACCAACGATCCTGCATCCATCGAGCCACTAGCGCAACATCTCAAACACCTCAAGAGCAAATACGGGGTT
>CAYXWE010000469.1:0-4034 GCA_964468145.1 uncultured Pleurocapsa sp. | reverse complement strand
GCCCTAGACTAAAGCTCTACCAAGGTAGTTGACTGCCATCCCAGGAAAAGAATTCGCCACTATCTTTCTGTTCTAAACCAGAGATTACTTCGGACAATAAATTAACAGTATGCTCTACGGGAAACAGTTTGCCAGGAGGGACGTTTTTTTGAAAAGGCTGGGAAAGTCTGGTGTCAGTAGTGCCTGGGTGCAGTGCTACCACGATGGTTTTGGGGCATCGACGACTATATTCGATCGCCGTAGTCTTAAGAAACATATTTAGTGCAGCTTTGGAAGCACGATAGCCATACCAACCACCCAAGCGGTTATCGCCAATACTGCCTACTTTAGCGGAAATGCTGGCAAAGATGCTGGGCTGAGTCTTTTTGAAGAGAGGCATTAGATGTTTTGCCAGTAACACCGCGCCAATACTATTTACCTGAAAGGAATAGATTAAGTTCCCCGCATCTATCTGTCTGAGGCTTTTTTCTGGGGTAAGTTTTCCCTCATGCAGTACTCCCACGCAATATATAGCTAGGTGTAGCTCTTTGACCGATGCTTGAATTTGTTTTACCCCTGCTGCTATCTGCGATTCTTGGGTAATATCAACCTGCAAGCATTTCAAGCGATCGCCATACTGTTGTTGTAGAGTAAATAATTCTCCTGCTGTGGCTTGACTGCGATAGGTAGCAAAAACCCTTTCTATATTGTTTTGTCCTAATAAAGCTTTGACAAAACCCAAACCTATTCCCTGACTTGCTCCCACTATAAGGGCATTAGCGGGATCGATTTTTATCATCATTTTGAGTTCAATTTGTAAAGATCGTACCCAATCAACACGATCGGCATACTCGATTATTTTCTAATCAATTCAATACATTTACTAATTTTTTTTATTTCCGATTCCTCTACTTCCAGCTATACTTATATCCGAAGTTTTAAATGTGGTGGAAAGGATAATTATGAACAAAACACTTTTGGCGATTCTGATAGCTTTGAGTATCCCCTGTGCTGCTAATGCGCAAAGTGTTGAAGATTACAAGATGGAAGATTACAAGGTATCTTGCCAGACAGAAGGTGCTTGTAATGCTTTTGATATTACTTATGAAGAATCTAGCCAAGAGATAGCACAAACTCGTCGTACTCGTCGTACTAGAAGTCGCAGCCAAGGATTGTTTAAGGATAATTTTGTTGGTGGTGGTGCTGGTATATTCTTTGGTGATGGAATTGATATAGGGGGGATTGGTCATGTATTCGCCGGTACGAGATACAATGAGTACTTCGGCGCAGAAATTGAATTTACCTTTGGTTTTGCAGGATTTGATGGTTTTGGCGGTTTTGCAGCAAGCGATGCCACCGCAACATTTCTAGGCTTTTACTTTAATCCTCGTTTTGAATACAAGTTTGATAATAATATTACCGCCTTTGGTGCTATTGGTATTGGTGTAAACAGATTTTCTGTTGATACTGATTTTGGTGATGGTAGCGATACTGATTTCGATCTTCAACTTAAAGGAGGAGCTATGTTCCCCATCGGCGATAAGTTGAATGCTTATGCTCAAGGTAGAATTCAAAACACTTTCGATACCTTCGGTATTGATGGTGGAGTGATGTACGATCTCTAGTATTTTAATTATTTTTTAATTATTATTTAATAGTTGCTACGAGCCAAGAAATTTCTTGGCTTTTTTTATTGTTCTATTTAAATGGAATTGTTAACTTTTATAAAATACATTTTTAAAATCTAGAATCATTGAATTTTCGACCCTAGACTAATAGTTAATGCAAAAATACTATGCAGTATTATTTTTTACCCTAAGCAAATCAGTATAGAGCATGATTCCATTGCAGCTAACCCTGAAAAACTTTTTGAGTTACCGAGATGCGAGTCTAAATTTTCGCGGGCTGCATACTGCCTGTATCTGTGGTGCTAATGGTGCGGGAAAGTCTTCCCTCTTAGAAGCGATTACCTGGGTGGTGTGGGGGAAAAGTCGTGCTGCTACAGAAGACGATGTGATTAATGGTGGCGCGAAAAATGTGCGGGTTGATTTTGATTTTAGCTGCAACAATCAGACATATCGCATTATTAGATCCCGCACTAGGGGTAGAAGTAGCTCTTTAGAGTTTCAGGTAGAGACAAAAGCGGGTAGTTTTCGTTCGATTACTGCTAAAGGTTTGCGGGCAACTCAAGAAGAGATTGTTACTTGTCTTAAGCTAGATTACGATACGTTTACCAATTCTGCATACTTACGCCAAGGAAGGGCGGATGAATTTATGTTGCGTCGCCCCAGCGATCGCAAGCAAATTTTGGCAGATTTATTAAAACTAGATCGTTATGAGGAGTTGGCAGTCAAAGCCAAGGATACCGCTAAGGAATATAAGGGCAAGATCGAGCAGCTAAAGCAGAATTTAGAGCCTTTAGCAGTAGAGCTAGCCAAGAAAGAAGAGATCGATGGGCGATTGACTCAGGTGAAGCAAGAATTGGCGAAATTACAAGATATTCAGGATCGAGCTCGCGATCGCCTACAACAGCTACAGGCAACCGAATATCAGCGTCAAACTTGGGACAAGCAGTTGACTATGGAGCAAACTCAGCATCAAAATCTCACTCAAGATTGCGATCGCGCTACTAAAGATATTGATTCCTTGCAGGGGCAGTTAACATCTTTGAATAATTTAATTCAACAAGAGGCGGAGATTGTTACTGGTTATAACCAATTAATTGCAGGGCAAACTCAAGAAAAAGAACTTTCAGAAAAGTTTGCTATCGAGCGAGAAATACAGCAGCAGAAACAACAGCTAGAGAAACAGTTGGTTCAGCAGAAAAATGAGTTTAATCTAAAAATAGATCGTCTGAAAACTCGCTTAGAAAGTATCGAACAGCAAGAACAGGAAAACATCAAAGTCTTAGCCAAAACCGAGGATATAGAATCCGCATTAGTTAGATTAGCAACAAGTCGCCAACAACTAGCAGAGTTGGATAAGCTACAGCAGTATATTTCTCCTTTACTCAAACGCAAAAACGACCTAGAAACCGAAATAAATCGCGAAGAAGCCAAGCTTACTGCCAAACTAGAACAGCTTCATACTTCTACTTTAAAGTTAGCCGAAGATATTAATAGAGTACCCGAACAAAGAAATCAATTATTAACCGTAGATGCCAAAATTGAAGAGTTAGATAAAAAGCGAGTTTATCAAAAAAGAGTTGAAGAAAAAGGTACAGAAAGAAAAGAATTTCAATCTAAATTACAGGAAAATCAACGCATCTATCAAAAACAAATTTACGAACTCCAACAAAAGCTCCAAATGTTGGATAATCCCGATGCGAGTTGTCCCCTCTGCGAACGCCCTCTAGACGAACATCATCGGGATCGGGTAGTTAATAAAACCCACAAACAAAAACAAGAAATAGAAGAACAGATTTGGGTAATCAAAGAACAACTATCCACTTGCGATCGCGAACTACATTTATTGAGACAAGAGTATCAAGCAGTATCTCGCGAAATTTCTCCCTATGACGATCTGCAAAAACAGTACGGACAGTTAGAAGCGCAGCTAGTAGCTACCGAGGAACTTTACGATCGCCTGCAGGTGGCTCAATCGGAAAAAAACAATTTAGAATTGTCTTTGCAAAATGGTCATTATGCTGAAGACTTGCAGATAGAAATCAAGCGATTAGAAGGAGAGTTACAAAGTCTCAATTATGACGAACAAACTCACGCTCTAGTAAGAGGAGAAGTCACTAATTTACGTTGGGCAGAAATCAAACAATCGAAAATTGAAGATGCCAAAAAACGTCAGGCAAAATTGGACGAGCAAAAACCACAGTTACTCCAAGAAAGGAACGAGCTACAGACTGCTTTAGAAAAGCTGCAGATCGATTCCGAGATACAGGAGCAAATAAATAATTGCGATCGCCAACTTCAAGAATTAAACTACGATCGCACTATCCATCAAGATCTATTAACCTTTCTCAGACAGTCTCAAACTTGGCAGTTTAAATATCAGGAATTACAAAAAGCGCGACAGGATTATCCCCAGTTTGAAACCAAATT
>CAYXWE010000468.1:0-4058 GCA_964468145.1 uncultured Pleurocapsa sp. | reverse complement strand
GTTCTGATGATGATAAGAAGTCGGATATTTCTTCATAGGTAGAAACAGTCTCGTCTACTTGCTCGGTTAAATCCCTATAAGCACCATCGCTATTTTCAATACCTATGTCGGTATTTTCTTCTCCCAAGGCAGGAGTGAGGTCGCTATTTAGGAGATCTTCGCCACCAAACAGATTCGATAAACTGTTTTGTTCGCTCATCTTGTTAACTTTAAGATTAATTTTTCAAATACAATCGGACGCTACAAACTGGAACAATAAAGAGAATTTTATTGCTCCTCATACTCAAGAAACTGAAAAGATACTAGTAAATATAAATGCTGTTGATTCGTCGATTTAATTAGCTAGCTTTTAGCTTTTAGCCATTGGCTAGTTTTTTATACCTCATTGGTAATCGAAATCACTTTAATAAGTAATTCAAATCACACTCTATATTGATAACATCGCTGAATTCTTAATGTCTATCAGTATTCTCAGCAAACTCTCATTTTTACAGATAAATACTCACTATGTGAGAGCTATTTAAGCTATTTTCAAGTAATAAAAGTTTATTTTTGTGTATTGTTACTATCTATTTATCTAACTTACTTAAGCTTTTTTTAAGCAAGTAATCGTATTTATACTGTTGATATTTGTAGTTATTTAAGACAGGTTGTGAGGATGATTTATACAATTTTATAAATTAAGCAATGAAAGCGGTTCGGTCTCATTTGTCAAGCCCCAAAAATTACCAACCAGATAATTTAACGATAATTAATAACTCTCTACCTAAAAAATATACAGAGAGAATATCAATAATTGTTACCTGTTATAATCGCCAACAATATTTAGCTGCGACGATTGAAAGCATTCTCAACCAAACCTACCCCCACTTTGAATTATTAATTTGGGATGATGCTTCAACGGATAATAGTTTAGAAATTGCCAAGGAATATCAACAACAAGATTCGAGAATTAAGATCTTCGCCCAAAAAGTCAATCAAGGATTTACCAAATCGATCGCTTCTGCTGTGGCTGCAACAGGAGGAGAATATTTAGGATGGGTTGATAGCGACGATCTATTGCACCCCTTTGCTTTAGCCAATACTGTTAAAGCCTTAGATCGCAATGCCGATGTGGGGATGGTTTATACAGATCGCTTGGTTATTGATGAGGGCGATCGCAACTTAGGATTAGATCGTCGCTCAAAAATTGTCTATTCTCCTAGCAATTTACTCCTTAATTTCATGACCTTTCATTTTCGTCTGATGCGAAAAAATATCTATGAATTAGCAGGAGGAATAGATCGTAGCTTTACTACCGCCCAAGACTACGATCTTTGTTTGAGATTATCGGAAATTACTAAAATAAAACATATTCCCCAGCCCCTTTATTTTTATCGCCAGCACGAAGGTAGTATTTCTAGCCAAAAGGAAATAGAGCAAATTCAATGCACTCAAACTGCCATTAATAATGCCCTAATTAGGCGCAAATTAGCTCCCTCTGTTAAATTAAAACTAGTAATCAAGCCCAAATTTCGCTTGATTAAACAAAAGAAAAATCCTACTCCCCTAGAAAATTCAAGTATTATCGGCGATCGATCTCTAGCCCCATCTAATCAAGAAGAAAAGAATTTAATTTCCTTAATTGTTACGATTTACAATCGCCAAAATTATCTAGCCTCGACAATAGAAAGTATATTAGCCCAAACTTATACCAATTTCGAGCTAATTCTTTGGGATGATGGTTCGACAGACGATAGTTTGGCGATCGCCCGTAGCTATGCCGAACGAGATAGCAGGATTAAAGTTTATAACGACTCCAATCGAGGACGAGGGGAAGCTTTAGTTAAAGCCATAAATAAAGCTTCAGGGCAGTATTTAGGTACAGTTGATAGCGACGATTTATTACATCCTGAAGCTTTAAGTAAAACCGTTGCTATTTTAAGCTCGAATCCCCATCTGGGTATGGTTTACACCGATTGTCTTGTTATCGATAAAGAAGGTCAAGAACGAGGGTTAGACAAGCGTTGTTCGATTCCCTATTCCCCCGAAAGACTGTTAATTGATTTTATGACCTTTCATTTTCGCTTGATGCGACGGGAAACTTATAATCTAGTGGGTGGTTTTGACGCTAGTTTGAATTCGGCTGAAGATTACGATTTGTGTTTGCGTATGTCTGAAGTTACCGAGATTTATCATCTTACCGAACCCCTTTATTACTACCGTTGGCACGATGATAATCATTCAATTACCGATCGCTTTACCCAAACTCAATGTTCTGCCACTGCCATAAATCGCGCTCTCCATCGCCGAGGATTGAGTCATAAGCTGGCATTAAATTTAAAATTAAATCCCCGCTACCGCCTAGTGAAAAATCGCCCCTTAGCTAATAAAGTATTTGGCATTGGCTTATCTAAAACAGGTACGACTTCCTTAAATGCGGGTTTATGTCTTTTAGGCATTCCTTCAGTTCATTTTCCCCCGTCGATAGAACAACTTAAAGACTATGATGGCGGTACGGATATTTCCGTAGCCATGGCTTATCAAGAACTAGATCTACTTTATCCTGGTTCTAAGTTTATTTTGACCGTTCGCGAACCTCAAAGTTGGTTGCGTTCTTTTCAAAAACATCGGCAAAGAATGCTGCAAAAATACGGCGAGGATAATATCGCGACTTGGATTAAAGACTTGGCAACTAAATACTATGGACAATGGGAATTCGATCCTTTTATTTATCTTGCCACCTATCAAAATCATCTTTATTCTGTATTAGAGTATTTTAAAGAGCGTCCGCAAGATCTTTTGATTCTCGATATCTGTGACGGACAGGGGTGGCAGAAATTATGCAATTTTTTGGACTGCGACATACCAACTACTCCTTTCCCCCATAGCAATCAGGCTCAATCGATAACACAGAGAGAAAGAATGGATGAATTAGGTGAAAAAAACTATCGAAATGGACGCTATAAGATATGCGACAAGCAGACATCAAATGCTTAAAGACGTTATTGAAAAAGCCGAGCCAAGAAAATTTCTACAACTAAGCGATCTTACCGATTATTGTAATAAATAAGGGTTCTCAACCAATCTCCCAACCATCATCCTGGTGAAATGTTTGACTTTGAAGAATTATGCGTTGAGAATCTAATTCCTGCTCTAAAATCTGTATATATTTCTTCTTTTGGTTTTTGAGGACGATTTAATTTCCAGTTTTCCACTGAAGAAAAGATTGATAATAGTTTCGAGTCAGTAAGTACTTTCTTTTGTACATTAGCTTGAGGCCGAGCAATATTATCACCTAATCCTCTCATTGACTGAAGAAAAGCTTGAGCCTCTCTCATGTTCTCTAATTGAAAAAATAAATAATTTAAGTATTTGGGGGTGCAGGGGGAATCCCCCGCCAAGGAGGGCATTGTTCGCTGATGAACATTATTGTAACAAATGTATGACAATGCGCCTGCTTGCTACCTAAAAAATCGACAACCCCAACCAGTGTCGAATTAGACTCAAAACTAGTCAAATTGAGATTCTAGACCAAATTGGTGCGATTCGCAAACCCGAATCTGCCGTTCTTTGCCGTGTTCTGCCGTAAATTTGGGTTTGTCAACTCAGACTAAATTAAATCTTTTTGACTATCTAATTAAGGTGAATTTCTAACTGAAATCAGAATCTGCCGTATTTCTCTGGTTTTTGCCACACTTTTCTGTATTTCCGCGACGAATTAAGGTTCGTTTGAAACCCAGCTTAATTTAGTATGTTTTCCAATTTGGAAAATGAATTTGATTTGGAGTTCGCACAAAAAAAGATCGAGAATCAAGACAAGCCCAAAAAAACCAATAGTTAGTCTTAGTTATTAATTAATTAGCTCTATCTGTTGTTTGGATAAGGGAGTAGGTTGATTGATTGAGGTCATTACTTTGTTACAAGTAGTGTTGATTTTCTAACACACAGCGATAGCTGGCAAAGCCTGAGTTGAAAAATCCCCAAAAACCAAAATAATTCAAAATTCACCTAGCTTGTTGGCGAACGATAAGATGGGATAAAGAGTGGCGGATTAATTGAATTAATGCCAAATTATT
>CAYXWE010000467.1:0-4067 GCA_964468145.1 uncultured Pleurocapsa sp. | reverse complement strand
CAAGGTTCAAGGTTCAAGGTTCAAGGTTCAAGGTTCAAGGTTCAAGGTTCAAGGTATTGCTTTGTAATTACTCATTACTTTTGCGCTTATTCGGGCGGTGCTTTTGGGGGGACACGGGGGAGGACACGGGTCTTGAGGTTTCCAATTGACCGTGAGTTGTCCGTCGGGCGCGAGCCCCCTTTTCTTAGACTCGTCGGTCAACATTGCGGGTCAACCCCGCAATTACGACTCGTCAACATTTTGAGTCAACCTCACGCTCTTAGCCCTCACTTATTACCACACATTTTTTCGTTCGCCCATTTTGAAGGGTTTTTGATTTTCTTAGTCCCCTAGTCTCAAGCTTCCCCCAGTCAGCCTCAACCATCCCATGATGATGCAACGCCCGAAGTGGTATTTACGGCAGACAAGCTGCAAGCTAAAAAAATGTCTGAGGAGATAGTCATAATATTTGTTTACAATTGATAAGGTTTGCAGGTCTTATTTTTAAGCAATCTATTTTAACTACCATGACATCGATCCATATTCCCAAATCTTGGGAAATATCCGAAAACCAGATTACCTCCCCCAGACTATATTACAGTCGTCGCAATTTTATCAAGTCTTTAGTTGGTGCGGGAATTGGCGCAAGTCTGTTGCCTTTGGGGGGATGTAAAGGGTCTGAGATCGGCAAATCCGCATCAGAAACTGCATTAGAAGCCAGCATTAACTTACCCAAAATCAATTCGTTTGCCACTAATCCTAATTTTGCTAAAGTTAGCCGACCCATTGTCGAAGAAAAGGTTGCAGCCCAATACAATAACTTCTACGAATTTGGTGGGACAAAAAAAATCTGGCTAGATGCTCAAAAGCTACCTACCGAAAACTGGAAAGTAGAAGTGGGAGGGCTAATAAAAAATCCTCGCACCTATGACCTAGACGATTTGAAACAAAAGTTCTCTTTAGAAGAAAGAATCTATCGCTTTCGCTGTGTTGAGGCATGGTCTATGGTTTTACCTTGGATTGGATTTCCGATGAAAGCTTTGTTAGCAGATGTCGAGCCTACTGCCCAAGCTAAATACGTGCGTTTTATTTCTTTTTACGATTCTGAAATTACTACGGGACCTGGTTTTCATCTTGGTTCGTTACCCTGGCCCTATACCGAAGGACTGAGAATTGAAGAAATGGCAAACGATTTAGCTTTCTTTGCGGTGGGATTATTCGGTCACGATTTACCAAAACAACACGGCGCACCTCTGCGGATGGTTACGCCTTGGAAATACGGTTTTAAGGGTGCAAAATCAATTGTAAAAATTGAATTCGTCGCCGAACAACCAGCTACTTATTGGAATACTTTAGATTCTAACGAGTATAAGTTCATCGCCAATGTCGAACCCGATGTCCCCCATCCTCGTTGGTCGCAAGCTACAGAGAAATTTATTAGTAATGGCCCTGGTTTGTCTTGGGAAATTAAAGAAACTCTTCCTTATAATGGCTATGGGGAATATGTGGCAGATTTATATGCTTAGACTGTTGAAATAATCTACAATTAAGATCTATACTGTTGGCAAACGTTACATTTAAAGTTTAGATTGCTGAAACTTGCTAAACTGAACAATGCCTTATCTGGTTTCTTCTTCAAGATTTTGTACGGACGCACTTGGAGGAGAAGCGATTTTTTGTTCTTTATTTTTGGGTGAAAATTTTAATTTGGAGTTTCAGCAATAGTTTTTAAGTAATATGTCAATTATTCACGGCAGTTGGATTGTTAATTCAGGTCAAGATTATTTTTTTATCTGGGGAGAAGCTTGGCGATCGCTAGTAAATGAAACCATTTCCCTTAATAAGTTAGGGGAATTTGTTCATCCTTTTGACCTGGAGAAAGCCGACTTTTTAGCTCTTTGCCAAAGCCATGAATTAGAGATTGTAGAGTTATTAAATAAATGTCAATGGCAACCTCAATTGGTGGGAATGCCAACTATTGTTACGGGGACAGAAGATAGTAAAAAGATTCAGCCAGTTTTTGCAGGAGATATTGTAGAAGCAGAAGCTAGTTTGGATTTATATTTGTGGGAAGTTAAAGGATTTCGTTTGACTCCTCAACAGGCGGTAGAATTGCTGCAGATATTATCGTTTAATTTTTTACAAGCTAACACCAAGTATTTAGCAGGAGATATTTGTTTTTGGTCGCATATTTATCGTTGGGTATTAGACTTAATCGTTCGGCAAAAATTTGTCCCTGGAATTGATAGTTCGGGTTCGAGAAGAAAGCTTTATAAAAGTATTTGGCAGCCAATTATTGATAGTGAAGTCGATCGCGTCAGACTAGCTAAGTTTACCCAAACTATTCCCGAAGCTTGTTTGGCTTATTTAGATGCGGAACAATCTGAAGCAAATACTACCGATGAAGAATTATTATTGCGATCGCTAGTAATTATTTTGGATGCCCGTCTGCGGACTTGGCTCGAAGAACAACCTAACTCCAACAAAGAAAGTATTGTTACTCCTTGGTTCGATTCTTTGGCAAAATCTCCAGAGTTAAAAGCAGAGGTTAAAAATATTAAACGCCTTGGTAACGCTCTTTATAATTGGACTTTGCCCATTGAGGAATATGTAGTTAATCGTCACAACAATGATTTGGGACAAAATCGCTATCGGGTATGTTTTGTTCTGAATCCGCCAGCAGAAACTAGCGAAGATAAAATACAAAGCGATTGGTCGCTAAATTATTATTTGCAAGCATTAGATAATGCAGATTTTATTGTTAATTCGGGCATAGTTTGGCAGTGTTCTCAAGAATTTTTAAATGTTGGCGATCGCACTATTGAAAATCCCCAAGAAACTCTCTTAAAAGGTTTGGGGTTAGCAACTCGTATTTATCAACCTATTGCTAGTAGTTTGAAAAAAAGTCAGCCGACAAATTGCCTACTCAATCCAATTCAAGTATATGAATTTATTCGAGCGATCGCGTGGCAATTGAAAGACAATGGTTTGGGTGTAATTTTGCCTTCGGGCTTGACTCAAGATAGCAACGAGCAAAGACTAGGCATCAAAATGACCGCTAGCGTTAATAAAAGAAAAGGAGAACGTTTGAGCCTACAAAGCATGTTGAAATATAAGTTAGAAATTGCAGTAGGCGATCGCAATGTTTCTAAGCGGGATTTTAAAAAGCTACTGGCACAAAAGTCTCCTATAGTCGAAATTGACGGGCAATGGATCGCCCTTCAGCCAACGGATGTTAAGGCTGCTCAAGCGGTATTGGATAAGTCTAACGAGCAGCTAGATTTATCTGTCGAAGATGCCCTACGTTTATCAACAGGAGATACTAAAACTTTAGCTAAATTACCCGTGGTTAAGTTTGAAACTACAGGAGTTTTATCGGGATTATTAGATAATTTGACAGATAATAAAGCTGTCGAACCCGTTAATAATATTAAAGGCTTTCAGGGAGAATTACGTCCCTATCAAGCTAAAGGTGTAGGCTGGTTATCATTCTTAGAAACCTGGGGATTGGGTGCTTGTCTGGCGGATGATATGGGTTTAGGAAAAACGGTTCAACTAATTGGATTTTTGCTAAATCTCAAACAACAAAAGCTACTGACTAATCCTGTTTTATTAGTTTGTCCCACTTCGGTGATTAACAATTGGGAGCGAGAAGTCAAAAAATTTGCCCCAAAATTAAATACCTTAATTCATCATGGAGATAAAAGAGAGCAAGGCAAAAGTTTTGTTAAACAAGTAAAAGGCAAACAGTTAGTAATTACCAGCTATTCTTTAGTTCATCGCGATCTAAAAACTCTCTCAGGTATAGAATGGCAGGGGATAGTATTGGACGAAGCTCAGAATATTAAAAACCCGACAGCAAAGCAATCCCAGGCAGTGCGAGATCTGCCCGCAGGGTTTAGAATTGCCTTGACGGGTACACCTGTAGAAAACAAATTGACCGAACTATGGTCGATCTTAGACTTTCTCAATCCTGGCTTTTTGGGCAATCGTAATTTCTTCCAAAAAAGATTTGCCGTGCCGATCGAAAAATATGGCGATCGCGAATCTTTAAGCATCTTAAGATCTCTGACACAACCATTTATTCT
>CAYXWE010000466.1:0-4070 GCA_964468145.1 uncultured Pleurocapsa sp. | reverse complement strand
CAAGTTTGCTGCAGATAATAATCAAGCCGCTACAGCGATACAGTTAAAGCTATTTCCGCTGTTTCAAGCTTTATTTATGACGACTAACCCCATTCCCGTAAAAACTGCATTAAATTTACAGGGATGGAATATAGGTAAGTTGCGTACACCTTTATGTGAGCTACAATTAGATTTACTAGAAGAGCTAAAAATAGTTTTAAAAAAACTCGATTTAATTTAATATTGCTGTTTCGCGAGAATTTGTTAACCTACAAAAGATTAACTAAAAAAAGGAAGCCCGTCCCAGGGATAAGTAAAAGAAAAGACTTGCTATTAATTAAAACAGCACATTATATTGCCAACTCACATTTCTAGAGTATTAATGATTAAAAGAAATACTAATAAGTAAATATTATCACTAAAATCAAACTAAATAGAGCGAAATATTTCTACCTAGAAGATGCCCTTCAAGAAAAAATCTAGGTCAAATTTACAGTTTTTATTGAGCAAATAAAAGTCAAAACTAACTAACATCAAAAACAACACAATGAATAAAAGAATTAGCAAGAAGCAGAAACCTACGGTAAAAATTATTCCCTTGGGAGGACTGCACGAAATAGGCAAAAACACTTGTGTATTTGAATATGAAGACGAAATTATCCTGTTAGATGCAGGACTGGGTTTCCCTTCGGATAATATGCACGGCATTAATATAGTTTTGCCAGACATGACTTATTTGAGAGAAAATTCTCATCGCATAAAAGGCATGATTGTCACTCATGGTCACGAAGATCATATTGGTGGTATAGCATATCATCTCAAGCAGTTTGATATACCCGTTATTTATGGCCCCAGGTTAGCAATGTCTTTACTGGGGGATAAGCTAGAAGAAGCGGGAGTGAGCGATCGCACTACTCTCAAAAGCGTTTTACCCAGAGACATTGTTCAAATCGGCAAATACTTTAAGGCAGAATATATTCGTAACACCCATTCCATTGCCGATAGTTTTAGCGTGGCCATTCATACTCCCATTGGCGTAATTGTCCACACGGGCGACTTCAAAATCGACCATACTCCCGTAGATGGAGAACACTTCGATTTTCAAAAGCTAGCCGAACACGGTGAAAAAGGAGTATTGTGTCTGTTGAGCGATTCAACTAATGCAGAAGTACCAGGACACACGCCCTCGGAACGTTCTGTATATCCCAATCTAGATCGTATCTTTGGCAAAGCAGAAGGACGGGTTATGGTAACAACCTTCTCTTCCTCCGTGCATCGGGTTAATATGATTCTCGACCTAGCACGCCAACACGGTCGTAAAGTAGCGGTAGTAGGGCGTTCGATGCTTAATGTCATAGCTCATGCTCGCAAGCTAGGCTATATAAAGTGTCGCGATGATATTTTTGAACCCTTGCGATCGGTCAATCGTTTACCAGACAACAAGGTACTAGTTCTTTGTACTGGTTCTCAAGGAGAAACCTTGGCAGCCATGACTCGCATCTCCAGAGGAGAGCATCGACAAGTTAGAGTTAGAGAGGGAGATACCATTGTCTTTTCTGCCAACCCCATCCCAGGTAATACTATTGCAGTAGTCAATACGATCGATCGCCTGATGATGCAGGGGGCAAACGTGGTCTATGGTAAAAAAGAAGGAATCCACGTTTCAGGACACGGTTCGCGAGAAGATCATAAAATGATGCTTGGTTTGACTCGTCCTAAGTTTTTTGTTCCCGTACATGGAGAACATCGGATGCTAGTCGAACATTCGGGAATGGCACAAGCAATGGGCATTCCTGAAGAAAATATCGTGATTATGAAAAACGGTCACATTATCGAACTGACAGAAAACAGCATTGGTATCAATGGCGAAGTTCCTGCTGGTATCGAATTAGTCGATCGCGCAGGTATTGTTCAAGACGATGTAATGAAAGAAAGACAGCAGTTAGCTGAAGATGGAGTAGTTACCGTCGCTACAGCTATAGATTTCTCTGGTAAGTTAGTTGCTCCTCCCGCCCTACATTTGCGAGGCGTGGTAACTTCAGTCGAGCAATCTTTATTACAGCAGCTAGTAGTCAGAACGGTTGAAAGAATTGTAAGCGATCGCTGGAGTGAGTTTAGTACCAGCGAAGATGGCAACGTAGAAGTTGACTGGACGACAGTACGTTTAGAGATAGAAGCAGGTTTACAGCGTTTAATGAATCGCGAATTACGCAGTCGTCCTTTAGTCGTGTTTTTATTGCAAACTCCCGAACATAAGCCAGTTAGAGCTACTCGCAGACGCAGAAGATCTACTGCAGGAACTCCCGCACCTGTTATTTCTCGGCGATCTTAGGATTTTCAGTATCGACAATTAGGCACACAGGCGATCGGGATCTCAGGTATCATTCATTCAATAGTTTTTTGTCATTTGTTATTAGTGCTATACGAGAAACGGCGTTGGTAAATTGAGGTATGATTTTTTAGTAATGCGATCGCTAGCTAAAACATTTAAACCACTATGGGAAATTGTGGCAGCATGAAAATGCTATTTTTATGTCACGGACGGGTGGAAAGTTTACCCTCACTTCATCCCTGATGGCGACCAAATTATCAGTAAAACTTACATGACAAGAGTTGAGGGGGAAAACACAAGACTCAGACACTATTTAGCTCGCTTACATCGGAAAACCCTTTGTTACTCTAAGTCAGAAACAATGCTGAGGCATTCAGTTAGATTATTGATTCACTATCTCCAATTCAGAGATGTTCCAATACCTCATACGCAGAACAATGCTTTGAGAAGTGCGATCGCTTTGTTGTCTAATCATACCTTGATTTACCAACGCCCCAGAAACTTATGATAAGTGAAATAACTTATGCTCATGGGTCTATTGCACTCAAGAAGCGTTAACTGTATTTATTTATAGCTAACGCTTTTTTATTTTAAAAACTCAAAACTAACCAAGACAATTTCACTCGCACCAAATATCCAAATATTTAATATCACTCCCACTCCCACTGTTGCACGATCGGGTTGCGATCGCAATTACAGGCAATGACTGGCTCTAAGAAGTAGTTTAGAGTATGGATTTTGGGTACAAAATTCATACTTAATCTTTATCGGTTAGAGACCAAACTTAATTCTGGTAACCCGTAATGATTTGACAAATTTTTTTATTTTATCTATCTCCAGATATATATATAATTTTAAAGAAAGATAAATCACCCCAAAGTTATATAAACTCTTCTTAACAATCTCTGTAGTATGGTTTTGTTCAATTCAGCCGAGCCAATTATTCGTCGCAAGCAACACGCTTTAGATTTCCAAGACCGTCAAGGATTACTCCAGTTAAAGCTAGAAATTAGTAATAAAACATTATTCAATAGTTTATACACGAGAATCGACCAAGTATTTGTAGCGTGGGGCATAATTACTGCAGTTATTTTTTTTACAGCGCAATTTGCACCAATAAACTGGGTGACTCAAGCTGTATTTTGGTCGATATTAACTGGAATTGGTACGGTTGGCATGACAATCCTGACTTATTTTTGGGTTAAGGTAGAGCGATTGCAGTGGATACTCTACTCCTGGATTGTATTGATGTTGAGTGGTGCAGTTGTTACTGATTTAGGCATTTTACTAGGATGGGGTCAGATATTGATGCACTTATGTGATATTTGGCTGGGTTTAAGTGCAATTGGCTATTTCTGTACTGGATTAGGATTGCGATCGCGTGCCTTTATTTTGGCAGGATTATTTCACATTTTCGGAATTTTTATATTGCCTTTTTTTATGGGATGGCAATTTTTAGTTACAGGTTTGATAATGACAGCTAATTTGTGGATATTTGCCGAAACTCAATGGGATATGCGTCCTCCTATCGACAACTATAGCGTCTTGACGGAAGAACAGAAAGAATTTAACCGCCAGCAATATTCTATTCGCCAGGCTGAATCATAAATAATTTAAAAATAGAGGATTGAGTCTAAATTGGTTATAACTGTCTTGAGTCATTAGTCTTTAGTTATTAGACATAAACCAAAATGATTTAGGGTTGCTATATATCCCTCTTCTGTCACTTTCCGAAATTTGAATTACAATAGAAGAAATT
>CAYXWE010000465.1:0-4072 GCA_964468145.1 uncultured Pleurocapsa sp. | reverse complement strand
CTATTATCAAATTCTTCTGAATCGAAAACTTCGGGAAGCCCCTCACTATCTTCATTAGAATAGTCTGCACCCCACAACACGCTTAGGTTATCTAGAATTTCTGTATCTGCCTGTAATCGTCCGCCAATGCGTTCTGATTCAACTACCGAACGGTTTGGCGATATTAGAGCTTCAGGATCGAAAATGCGATCGTCAAATAGCAAATCGGCAGTTTCTGTCTTGCGATAATAAGCTAATGCTTCTAGTTGACTGTTCAAAATATCGTCATGGGTATAGCTAAGGGCAGCGATCGTACCTCTAGCAAAAGGTTCGGGAGAATCGACAAACTGAATTTCATTATCCGTAAGTCTGGCTTTTTGGATGCCTGGTATTTCCCCTACAGTGGGGTCTAACTCTCCATTTTGTTCTTGTTCGTCGTTGAAATAGTTAGCCGTAAACTGTATTCGCTGTTTGGGAGTAATTTCAAAACCAAACTTACCCAAAAAGTTAATCGAATTACTATTCCCTTGAGACTCAGTAATTACGGGAACGGGATCGCCTTCAGCATCAAAAGGTTGACCGTAGGTATCGTAGGTAAAGGAAGTTACAAAATCAAATATTCCCTGTTTGCCAGACACCCGATAGTCTAGAAAGTTACCAAAACTCCCCCCTCTCAAATCTCCAAAGGAACGCACGCCGATCTCTGCTTCGGAGACGATTCCTTCTTCTTGGGGTATGCGAGTAATAATATTAATTACCCCACCTGCTGCACCATCACCATAAACTGCACTGGGACCTCGCACTACTTCCACTCGTTCTACCGCCGAGGCATCCAGACGACGTAAATTACCCACCGAAGTATCATTATCGATAACAGAACTTATGGGTATGCCGTCTACCAAGACTAAAGGCGATCGCCCTCGTAGGGTTTGAGCGAAACTTTGGTTGGATTCGGAGGTAGGACCCAAGCCAGGAACGGTATTACCCAGTATGGTCTGTAAATCCCGAACGATTTTAGTTTGCTCCTCAATTTGTTCGCGAGTAACCACCGTAACCGATCGCGGTACATCTTGAATGTTTTCTTCGGTGCGCGTGGCACTAACTACTACATCGATTGATTCTGCTGGTTCTTCGGCAGTAGTTGCCCCTTCAGGAGCAATACTTAACACTAAATTATCTCCGCCAGGAAAAACCTCTGCTGACGGGGTTTGGTTTTCTCCAGTAATAGTAACTCGAATACTATTATCTTCTGCGGTTACAACGCTAATCTTACTGATTCCTGGTGCGGGATTATTTTCTCTAAACTCATTTCCCGTAGGTAAAGCTAATGTGGTATCGAGAATATCGATAACTAAATTATTTCCTTCAGGAATAATCAATGGTACTAACTGTTCGCTTCCCGCTAAGGTTTCTAAAACCAACTCTAATCCCGATTCAGTTTGGATAATCTCAACTCCAGTAACTTGAGTAACCCCCTGAGCAATCAGATCCGCAGCCTTATTTGATAAATATTGAGAATTAGACTCAACTAATGTGGATGTTCCTGCTAACACTGGGAAAGCGATCGCAGTGCTGGAAAAAATAACAATACCTGTAAATAATAGATTTCTCTGCTTAATAAAATAGTCAACAATGTTCATACTTCTTCAAACTTATAGAGAATTACTCTTAATAACTGTAGAAGTCAGAATACAGAGCTACTAAAATCTTGTCTATCCGAAAAGCGATCGCAATTATCCTAAAAAATCATTGCTAAATTTTTCCTTGCAAGCAATCTCTAGGAGTAATGCCGAACTTACGTTTAAAAGCAGCCGAAAAATGACCTAGATGAGTATAGCCAATGTTATTCGCTACCGTCGCCACGCTGAGATCGCCTTCCCGTAACATTAACTGTGCTTGTTCGAGACGATAGTTGTGAAGATAATTAAATACAGTAGTGCCATATATTTCCTTAAAACCCCTCTGGAGTTTGCGATCGCCCATACCCACAGTTTTAGCGAGAGTTTTAATGCTGGGAGGGTTATCTAAGTCTTTGAGAAGTATGTCTCTAGCATCGCGAATGCAGTCTATTTCTTTGGGTTTTAATTTTGCTAAAGTAGCTTGACGATCGCAGCTAGTAATCAACTGAGCAAATTGCATTGCCATCAATTCCAAAACTTTGCCTTCTAAATACATCCGAGCGATCGCGCCTTGATAGGGATGCTGCCAAATCTGTTTAATAATAGTTTGCATTTGAGGAGTTATGTTTCCCACATTAAAATGGAATCGAGAAGGATTTTCAACTTCAATTAAATCTTGTAACTGCTTAGGAAGGCGATCGAGTTCCCTAACAAACTTAGCGATCGTATTTACATCAATCTCAATTCTCAACATCTGCCAGCGATCGCCCTGCCAATGTTGTTCGATTTCTTCGATATCTGGTAAATAAAATAAATAGTTCTGTCCGCCTATTTCAGCATATTCTGGAGCAATACCATCAATGCCAGGGCATATTACGCTGTGATAGCCATTTAAGTAAAATTTGGCCGTAATAATCTGAGATTTATCGTGTTCGGTTAGTTGATTGCGATCGAGCAATATTTGTTCGTCAACAAGATCTAATTCAATCCCCGATGATAATTGAGCAAAACGAGACTTTTCTTCACTCCATTGACTTTTAGCAACTCTAACTTCATTAAATCCCCAGGTATTCAATTTTATCTGTTCGTAGAATAAAGTTTCTTCGTAAAGGCGATCGTATTCTGCATCAGTATTTACTTTCATTTAGCAAAATTAAATATAAACTTAACTATAAATATTCTCATTAAACAATAGAATATGAAGGCAAAGGAGATAGCATAAATAACTATGCTTTTTAATATTTGATGACAAAACAGTGGCTAATCATTCGCCCTAAAGGATTCCCAATCTCATTCCATCTCGATCGCCGAGTACCAGTAATCTTGTTAGTTCTTACTCTGATAACCTTGGCCACAATGATATTGAGTGTTGGTTATGGAGAATATCCCATTTCCCCCATAGATGTAGTTAAAACTCTGCTGGGGATACCAACGGCAAATGGTGATTACGCCTTTATTATTAATACTTTGCGGCTACCCCGAACTATCGTCGCTTTCTTGATCGGGGTAGGACTGGCGATCGCAGGCACGATTACTCAGGGTATTACCCGCAATCCTCTGGCTGCCCCTGGGATTATTGGGGTCAATGCAGGGGCGACTTTAGCTGCTGTTAGTCTGCTAATTTTATTGCCTAATGCCCCTGTTTCTTTACTACCATTGGCTGCTTTCGCTGGTGCTTTGACAGTGGCAATCTTGATTTATCTTTTAGCATGGCAAGGGGGTAGTTCTCCCGTGCGGTTAATTTTAGTAGGCATTGGCTTTAGTCTCATTGCTGGTGCTTTAACCAACATCATGATTACCTTTGGTGAGATTAATACCGTGTCTCAAGCATTAGTCTGGCTGGCGGGTAGCGTCTACGGACGCAGTTGGTCGCAGGTTGCTGCTTTACTCCCCTGGATCGTTATTTTTGGCTTGATGGCACTGTTGCTAACCAGAGAATTAAATACCTTAAATTTAGGCGATGAAGTTGCTCGTGGTTTGGGTAGTCAGGTGGAATGGCAGCGAGGCTTATTACTATTAACCAGCGTAGCTTTAGCAGGTGCATCGGTAGCTACAGCAGGGGCAGTGGGTTTTGTCGGTTTGATGTCTCCTCACTTGGGCAGACAGTTGGTAGGTGCATCTCACGAAGGACTCTTACCCGTCTCCGCAATGATGGGAGGAATGTTGGTAGTAGTTGCCGATTTACTGGGTAGAGTTTTGTTTGCACCTTTAGAATTACCCTGTGGCATCATCACCGCAGCCATTGGTGCGCCTTATTTTGTTTATTTATTAATTAGTCAGAGGAAATAGTCTTTCAAAGTAGCAGATAGAGCGGAGACCCCGCGTCGCCGTCAGGCGCAAGGGAACGCTCCGCTCCCGAAGGGTTATCAGTAGAGCATACCTATGCCGACGACGGAGTTTATATAGCGACTCTAACTGTTACTGACAATGATGGTGCGACCAGCAGTCAAGAAGTTACAGTGACTATTGACAAT
>CAYXWE010000464.1:0-4077 GCA_964468145.1 uncultured Pleurocapsa sp. | reverse complement strand
ATACCGCACTGCCAAGCAAACATATCGGCAAAATGACTGGTTTTGAGATGTCCGCAGACCAAGCCCAAGCAAAATTTAATTCTTTCTTGCAGAATGGGGTCTTGTTTTGCCAAGAGGCGAATCGATTTGATAAAGCAGGGTATGCCAACGATCGCATATTTTCCTGGCTGTTGCTTGACCTGCTGCATTACTTGAGATATTTCTACAGGATAGTAGCGAGACTTGGCACCGCCACGAATTTCTTCCAAGGAATCAGAAATCTCAAACTGAAACAAAGCGGGATTATCTTCATCGGGTTGATGCTGTTTGACATGAATTACCCGATCTACTAATCCTTGCTGAAATAGTTCCTGTAGAATCCATGTTCCCATACCACCAGAACTACCGCGATCGCGAAAATCTGATTCGGTTACGTATCCTGCATAGGTAGCAGCATGATAGCCAATGCGATCGTGATAGGTACAGTTGTCTGCAAACAACTCTTTACCGATTTGGTCTTCGTTAGCACTGCGATCGCTAAAAGGACATACTGCTAGAACTTCAGCATCAACCGCTGTTGTTTCTGGTTGGGCGACGGGTTGCAGACGACCATAGGGGTCTAATTTCATTGATAAAGCGGTATTAGCGACAACGGTGCAAGCACCGCAACCACTACAGTAATCGCCATCAACTACTGTATTGAATAAGGTGTCAATCTGGCGATCTTTGGATAACATCTTTTGGTTTTGGGTTAGTAATTTGTAGATAAATATTTAATGGCGATCTGCCGAAGCATAGCCGATAGTATCGCAATCGGATTTAAGACCGACTAACTGGGGAATCTTATCAAAATAAATACTACTCCAGTCAATAGTTTTATTGCTGGTAATTTTAAGACCGCGCTCTACTAATTCGGGAACTTCCGACAAACTTTGGGCAAACATAACTGAAGGCAAATCCTTAAACCAATAAATAGCCGAGGTTAGCTTGTGATCTACTGTCCGCAACACTACACAGGGCTTCTGACAGAGGACAGTAAAAATCAATCCGTGATAGCGATCTGTTACTACTATATCTGCTGCCAAAAATTTAGCTAAAGTTTCAGACAAAGTTGCTTCGCGACGATCGACTTCGATCGCTTTATTCAAAGTTGTATCGTAGTAAGTGCAATCGTAAGGTAAGCTATCGCCGATTTCTTGACGCTGTTCGGGAGTTAAAGCAGATTCATCATCTAAACGCAAACATAGTAGAACTTTGGTCTTATCCGACGAGGTTTCTAAAGATCTGGGGGGAAGAGAAAGAACAAAGTCCGGCATACAAAAGCTTTGAGCTTGAGGAAACAATTCTGCTGCTAATTCTCCACTACGAGGATCGCGACCAATTACCGTTAGCTGGGGATGCTGACCGTAGATCTGCCGAGAATTTTCTTGTTCGGTTTTGCCCTTGGGAGTATCGCTAAAGAAAATTGTTTGGGGTAAGCTAACTATTTGATTTTGGGGAAAGTTGCGAATTACTTCGCGACGCATTCCTTCCGACCAAATTCCGCGATCGCCTAAATTACCGCCACTATGGAGAAAAAAGATATCTTCTGAATTAACCAACCAGCGCAATGCGGGTAGAAAATAGTGACCCCGATCTTTATCCATTTCTAGGATTGGAAGTTTACTAAAGTGTTTGTCCAACCAAGCACGAATGGCAATTACTTGAGCGTGATCGCCCACATTTTTGAGGTATGGCGGGGGAGTCAAGCTATAAATAATTTTGGCTTGGCTTTTGATTTCTTTCTGCTTATAGGCAAAAAGAAGGTTGTCAATTATCCATTTGGGAGCATTAACAACCTTTTTAAGTTTATTTAATCCGTAGCGATAAACCTTTTCTAAAAAAGTTTTCATATAACAATACTGCTGTTTAAAATTAATATTTTAAATGTTAAAGAGTAAAAATTTAGATTTAATTGTAGGGGAGTTATTAGCGACGCAAAATTTTAGTTAATCGCAACATTGCCCAGAGAGTTTTTTTGCCATTGGGTAACAAAATCCAAATCAAAAAATAGAGTAATACATAAAACCCCAAATCAACTAGCAAACTAAGATAAAGATTATCGGCAAAAAAAGTAAATATACTGGTACTGGTAAGGATAGCCATCGCCCCCATGGAAGCTATAGCAGGAAAACGAAGCTGTGCTAATAAATGGGTTAATTTAAGGGGAGTTTGATAGTAACAGTAAGCAAATCCCGCAAAGAAAAATAGGGGGCGAGATAAACCAAAGGCTGCTGCCACACCCATTGCACCCCAACGCACCCCAATAATAAATAAAATAGAGTTGGCAATAGAAGAACCGATACCCCAACGTAGCTGACGACTGACATTGCCCAAAGACTGATAAGCCCAGCCCAAGCCGACTCCGACTGTAGCATTTAAAGCTGCTGGCATTAACAGTTTAAAAATAGGAACGATTGCTAACCACTGTTCCCCCAACGCTGCCAAAATAACTTTATCGGCGAAGGCAAACAAAAAACCGATGGTGGGCATTCCCAAGGCGGCGATCGACAACATGGCTTTGTAATAGTATCTACAGTACTCTTGAGGTTCGGACTGCAAACTAGAAAGAGTCGGTAAAGCCACGCTGGTAACGGGGGTATTAATTTGCTGAATTGGCAGCAGCACTAGTTTATAGGCTTGGGCATACAATCCTAATTCTTGAGAACCCCAACGACGACCAATTAAAATATTATCTAGGTTGCGGGAAAAATAATTGACCAAGCCAAATCCAGTGATATTGCTGCCGTAAGCCAACATGGAGTTCACCCCACAGTTACGTCGGGGCAATCCAGGTCGCCAGCTACAAGCAAGCCACACCCCAACTGCATTGATGGCAGTAGTTGCCAGGAACATCAATACCAATGCCCAATAATTTAGTCCGTAGTAAGCAGCAATTACCGCCGTAGCCACCCCCACAAACATCGAAGCTATTTCGATCTTTGCCAAGCTAGTAAACTGCATCTGTCGTTTTAATAAAGCCTGGTGCTGTACTGTCAGACCGCCAAAAATGAAGTTAATTGCTAAAGCTTGGGTAATCCCTTCCAGGCGAGGTTCGTTATAAAATGATGCCACCACAGGAGCGAGTAAGGCTACTACTAAAGCGACTATACAGGCCACAGCAATATTAATCCAGAATAAAGTACTAATCTGTTGGTGATTGATTTCTCGCCGTTGAATCGTGGCAGTAGACAAGCCCAAATCCTTGAAGTATTCCACAAAACCAGTAACTACCGTTGCCATGCCAATGAGACCGTAGTCTTCAGGGACTAACATACGAGCCAAAACAATCGTCGAGCCAAACTTTAGCCCAAATTTACTCGATTGGGCAAAAATAGTCACAGCACCCCCACGAACCGAACGCTGTTTTAAATCTGCTTTTAAATGGTCGGTATTGAAATAATCTTTTGGTGTATTTTTAGGCAAATTTTTACATTAAATAATTGAATTTAATTAGTTTGAGTAATATAGCTTTTTATCCCTCGATGAGTTGTTTGTAACTATCAACAAGGCGATTGCATAATAGGTCTATATTATAGTTTTTTAACACCTTGTCTCGTCCCGCCCGTCCCATTTGTTGGCGCAGCAAGGGGTCATTGACCAAAAGTTCTAATCTATCCCTTAAAGTAGCAACGGATTTTTCGGGAGCGAGATATCCCGTTACTCCATCTTCTACTAGTTCGGAAATACCACTACTATCACTAGCGATCGCAGGAATCCCTCGCGCCATGGCTTCCATTAAGCAAACGGGAATCCCTTCACAATCTCCTGTTTGGCTGGTAATACTAGGAGTAAGCATCAGATCCGCTTGCCCTATCATTGTCCGAACTTCCTCTCGATCTTGCCAGCCCAATAATTTAACTTGTTTTTCTAACTGCAATTGCTTAATTTGCCTTTCTAGTTCGGTTCTGAGGATGCCATCGCCAATAATGCGATATTCTAGCTGCAACTCAGGTTGGTTGGCGAGCAATTGTGCTATTGCTTCGATGCCATAAGACAAACCTTTCATTTCCACTAGGCGAGCAATACTAATAATGACAATCACCTCAAAGTCGCGAC
>CAYXWE010000463.1:3555-4090 GCA_964468145.1 uncultured Pleurocapsa sp. | reverse complement strand
AGAATGGTACTAGCTTTACCCCATGAGTGGAGTTTAGGGCAACAGCAGCAGCTACTGCAAAATTATGTTACCAAGAATTTTACCAGCAAAGGGATGATAGCAGATGCAGCCATTCATGCCCCAGAGCCAGGAGGAGACAGCAGAAATTATCACGCCCATATTCTACTCACCATGCGCCAAGTAGCAGGGGAGGGATTTGCCAAGAAAAAAGACCGAAGCTGGAACAAAAAAATCTTAGTAGAAGAATGGCGCAAATCTTGGGCAGAAGAAGTCAACCAGCAATTAGCCCTAGCTGGTGTCACCGAACGCATCGACCATCGGAGCTATCAGCGACAAGGGATTGATACCCTGCCCCAAAAACACATGGGGAAAGCTGCTACTCACATGGAGAGAAAAGGCAAATCAACGCGCCTCGGCACATACAACCGCACCATTGAAATTATCAATGAGATTTTTAAGCAGTTAGAGAAGACAAAAGATGCAGCAACACACTGCGACCTCTCGTACGCAGTAACCTGCTTGTAAGAAATTATCG
>CAYXWE010000463.1:0-3545 GCA_964468145.1 uncultured Pleurocapsa sp. | reverse complement strand
ACCTAGCGGACATAGCAACAGCCCAGTTCGAGATTATCGAAGCCTTTGCCAATAATCCGACTCCCTACGGTGATGAAGATATCCTTATCCAGCCCACCGAGAAAACGGAGCGAACCGTCAAACCCCCCGACCCTTGGGCAGCAGAACAGGAACGAATCAGCCCCTTATCGCAACCTGGCACAACCAGCAGCAACCAGCCAGAGATAAGGGGCAACAGCGAAACCATCGACAATGCTCAGAATCAGCCCGACTTTACCACCTGGAAAGAGAAGCGGAGCGCAGCTAATGACCCCGACACCAGACGGGAAGCAGAAGCCTTACAAAAAGCCTGGGCGGTGTACCAAAAACACCAACAACGAGAACCAACAGGAGTAGTTAACGCCTATCGCTATTACCTGGGGCAGTTATTGGAAAAGCAGCACCCCGATAAGGTTAAGCATCATTACAATCAGCACAGCGAAGCTGCCTTTAGAGCCGATTACATGATCGTCCAGAAATTACGGAATCGGGGATTTAGTGCAGCCCAAATCAGACGAGCCTTAAGGCGGGCTAATCCTGCCCTTTACGGCAAATCAGAAGCTCATGCCAGATTATATTTCCGTAAGTTCGACCTTTGGCTGCGTCAGGAGCAGCAGCGAAAACAACAAATAGAACGAGAAAAACGCAGCCAAGAAAAAGCAAAACGCTACCACCAAAACCAACGCCGTGCTAGACAGCGACGCAGGGGCAGAAGCCTGTAACTGCCAGCTTGGTTATTGCATCCATGCAAACGCCACCACCCATAAAACCAATACATTTGAAATGACAAAACCCCATCCAAAAGGACGGGGTTTAATGATTGTCAGGAATCATTTTCTAAATTCCCTTGTTTGAAGTAGCAAAAAAAAGCTATCCTCATAGGAAAGCGAAAACTTTTTTGCTTTTAAAAAAAATCGGCTCAAGTGTCAGCCAGCCTGAGAAACTTGTTCGACACAGAAGCCACCCAAAAACCAAATTAGACGATAGGCATCTTAACAATGACAAACGCAGATTCAGTTTTTGTAAACTCACGCACAAACATCAATATCAACATCAGCTTTCAGCACATTAGCTTTTAGCACATCAGCCGTACATCAGTCGCACGCCAGCTATTTAAACAACCGTTAGTAGGAAGAGCCTGAATGACGTAGGCACAACACAAAACAATCGGTTATCTGTTTATAAATATAGCTGATTGTGTGTGTCATTGCCAGTCGAAAGGAACAACAATAATGACAAAGCACATCAGAAAATCCCACCTAGCCCAGTACAAACTAGAGATTCCGCAGTTTTTCCAAGAATTCTGCCCCTATCGTTGGCAATTTATCATTGCCAATAACTCTTACAAAAAGGCATTCGGCGAAAACAAAAAACCCAAATGGCACAGAGTTACGAAATATCCCATTTCCAGTGCCGAGCTAACAATGTATTGGCAAGACCCCGACGAACTCATCGGCTTAGGATTTCAATACGAAACCATATATGCCCTTGTAGATATCGATACTGGCGGTGAGTACCACCCTAACCAGGATAAAGGAGCAGCTATTGCGAAGCTGCGAGAAGTTGCCGAAACAATGGGCGTACCCGCCATAATTCTGATTCGTTCTAGTGATAGCGGAGGACTGCACTTTTATATATTCTTCCATCGTTTCGTACCCGTAAAGCAAGCCTCAACCTTCATCCGAACCCTGGTAGAAAGAGCAGGACTGAAAATCAGGGACGGACAGTGCGAACTATTTCCCAACTTCAAAAACTACGACCCCAACAAAATCACCAACTGCAAAGCAGCACGCCTACCCTTACAAGAAGGTAGCTGTATTCTCGATGAGCAAGAATTCTACCCCATCAGCAACAGCATCGACGATCTTTACCACATGGCAAAATTTTGTCAGGGTAAGATCGACGTTGAGAGAGTAGAAGCCGAATTAGAGCTTTGCTATGGCTATCAGCGAGACAAACGCAGATACCGCAGAGGAAAAACCAGCCTGAAAAAATGGGAACAAGCCCTATGCGCCATCATGGAAACAGGCTGGACAAAAAAAGCTCAAACCAACTTCATCTTAGGGAGAATAGCCTGTCACGGAGTAGTCTTCATGGGCTACACGGGACAAACCCTAATCGAATACATCATCACTCAAGCCAAGAAAGCCCCTGGCTACGAGCAATACTGCAATCATCAACACGAGATAGAAAGACGCGCCAGAGAATATGCCAAAAGTGCCGAACGTTACTACTGGCAAGTAGGCACAGACCCCAAACGAGAGGGGACATACAAACAATGGTTCAAAGACATAGAAGAATATCTCAACACCGATTACCGCCAATATCAGGCAGAAGAAGTCATTACTTGTATTCAAGAAGCCTATAGAAAGCTAATTGAAGAAGGAACATACAAACTCATCAAAGGATACACCGCCTTTCGCGATGCCCTCAAAGGGACAATCAAAAAATTATTTGGTAGAAGTACCAGCAACCAGACCCTAACCAAACACCAAACCCACTGGCATCCAAAGCATACGGGTTTAGTCCTGGGGGAAGAGATCGGACAAGAGCCAGCAAACCACCCCTCAAAAACCACAAACCGCCCAGAAAATAAAGGTTTGACCACCCACCAACAGCAAAACCCAAAACCCAAAACTCCAAACCGCCCAGAAAATAAAGGTTTGACCACCCATCCCTATAATGAAGGTTTTGAATGGGGCGAAGCTTCTGGGGCTGAAGAATCATCCAAACCAGAGCAAAGCGAACCCGCTAAAAAAACAGAAATTGAAAAAACCAAAAATCAGCAAACAAGAAAACCAATTGAAAATATTAAAACTAAAAACCAACAATTAACTAAGCCAATTGAAAATATTCAACAACAACAACAAGCAACAAAACCAATAAGCAAAACTAATAGCTCTAAATCCGCCAGCGACGCGCCAAAATTCGATAAAGAAAACTTATCAAAGCCAGAACAACAGCCCCAGGTTTTAGCTAATCAACCAGACCCAGAGCAGCCAACATTGCCCCTGGATGCTCCCATTGTAGCCCCTTCAGAAAAACCAAAATCCTCCAAGGCACGCAAAATAACCCCAGAAGAACAGGCATATTACCGAGAATTACAAGCACGTCACCCAGAATTCAAAGCGTTTGAGGAAGAACGAAAGTCCCCCGAATACCAACGGGCAGTCAAAGCAGCATTCGCCAATGCCAGAGCCATGCTAGAGCAGAAACAACAAGCTAGGAAAAGGCAGTTAAACGAGGCGAGAAAGCGACGCTATGAAGCAATGCAGCGCGAGAAGCACGACCAATTACCTTCAAATCCCAATCAAGAATTAGAACCCTTTGATGATTCTTGAGCTTGTGGGCTTGTGGGCAACCCTGTGGGTTGTCCAAGTGGTTGTGGTAAGGATGGGCAAGAGAACTCTTGTCCAGGCTTTCCAGAAACACGGCAAATCCACAAGGTTTAGCGACCTCTAAAATGGCTCAAAAAACCACAAACCGCTTGTTCCATAGAGCTAATATCTTCAATCCCTTTTTGAGCG
>CAYXWE010000462.1:0-4090 GCA_964468145.1 uncultured Pleurocapsa sp. | reverse complement strand
CGCCAATCTTGTTCCTTTTTTCTGGCGGACGTAAATTAATATTCGGTGCAAAATAAAATTTCCTGGGGTTGTCGGCGCAAGATAGTTGCGGGAAAACTAGGGGCGATCGCATTATTTAAAGTTTTCTTGACTATTTCTGTTTTATGATTTCCCCCCGCCAAGCAAAATATTTTTTTCGCGCTACAAATTGTCGGAATAGTTAGGGTATAGGCGTAGCTTGGTACGGCTTCTATATTAGGAAAATAACCGCCATTAACTTGTTGCTGGCGAGTAGTCTGTTCTAACTTAATCAATTTAACTACTCTGGGGTCGTCAAAATCTGCCACCGAAGGTTCATTGAAAGCCAAATGTCCGTTATCTCCAATTCCCAATAAACACAGATCGATCGTCTGACGTTGCAGTAAATTGCTATAGCGATCGCATTCTGCTAAAGGTTGGGCTGCATCTCCTTCCAGATAATGAAATATTTTTGGCTGCACTCGTCGTTCTACTTTATGACGCAAATAATAGCGAAAACTCCCTGGATGTTCTGCATTGATTCCTAAATACTCATCCAAGTGAAACAAAACAATGCGCGACCAATCTAGACTCTTATCGGCAGCCAAGCGATCTAAAAACTGTAGCTGAGAATTACCCGTCGCTAAAATAATCCTGACGGTTTCTTGTCCTGCTAACAAAGATTGTAGATATGCGATCGCGATTGTACTCGCGTCTTGGGTTAACTCTGGGACAGAATTGCTAATTCTCACTCTCAAGCGATCTACTTCGATCGCTTTACTGTTAGAGAGAAATGGTAGAGTACGATCGGGCATCTTTTTCACATCCAATTCTAAAGTAGAATATGAGTAATATATCCGAGATCGGCGTAAAAACCATTGATGGCAAAGAAGTTAAATTTGCCGACTATCAAGGTAATGTATTGTTGATTGTTAACGTCGCTTCCAAATGCGGTTATACTCCTCAATACACGGGACTAGAACAGTTAAATAAAGACTATGGCAGCAAAGGACTCAAAGTGATGGGTTTCCCTTGCAACGATTTTGGCGCGCAAGAACCAGGCACAAACGAAGAAATTAGCCAATTTTGTCAGACTAACTACGGTGTCAGTTTCGATATGTTTGATAAAGTTCATGCTAAAGGTGCAGAGCAACATCCTTTATACGATACTTTAACTAGTGCAGTCGAACCCAAAGGTGATGTTGCCTGGAACTTTGAAAAATTTCTCGTTGATAAACAGGGTAACGTCGTTGCCAGATATAAAAGTGGTGTCACCCCCACTTCTAGCGAATTGACTCAAGCAATTGAAGCAGAATTGGCTAAATAAATAGTATTGATTAAAATCTCATTTTAGAGCGATCGCTTTTAACCAAGGCGATCGTTTTTCTTTGTATAACCAACAAAGCAACTAAATAAACCTATTTAAATAAACTTTTGTATTGAAATTATATTTCTGTAGTACTGCCCGTTTTACTATGAAATATGGACATATTTCTCAGCTTATATACTTATGAAAAAATCTTTACTCTTTTTTTTACAAATTTGTTTCTACACCTTCGGCTGTCTTTGCGCTTCGAGCAAAATTACTTTGGCTCAACAGCGCGATTCTATAAGCCGAGGAAACCTCGGCATATCTCTGGCTCAAGTTACCACTGATGGCACTGTAAACACCCAAGTCGATCGAGATGGGAATGTTTCTGAGATAACGGGGGGAGAAACGCGGGGTAATAATCTATTCCACAGTTTTCGAGATTTTTCTGTAACTAGAGGAAACGAAGCTTTTTTTAATAATGCCAATGATATTGCTAATATCTTTTCTCGAATTACAGGTGGCAATATATCCAATATCGATGGTGTTATTCGGGCAAATGGTAGTGCCAGTTTATTTTTAATTAACCCCGCAGGAATTATCTTCGGGGAAAATGCGAGGTTAGATATTGGGGGTTCATTTTATGGCAGTACCGCAAGTAGCATTCTGTTTGAGGAAGCCGAGTTTAGCGCGGTAGATTTAGATAATCCCCCTCTACTAACGGTGAATGCGCCGATTGGTTTGGGTTTTCGAGACGAACCAGGAGATATTATTAATAATTCTGTAGCTAATAATGGTAGAGGTTTAGAAGTAAACCCCCGAAACCAGATCGGTTTGCTAGGTGGCAATGTAAATTTCAACGGTGGCAGAGTAACAGTACCAGGAGGCATAGTTACTCTCGGTGGTTTATCCGCAGCAGGAGAAATTAGCTTAGATGCCAATAATAATCTCACCTTTAATGATGAGATTGCTAAGTCTAATGTTTTCCTATCAAACAACGGATTAGTAGATATCAGCGGTAGTGGCGGGGGATTAATCGCAGTTAATGCTAATAATTTAGAACTAACAGGAGCAAGTTTGTTCTTGGCTGGCATTGATACGGGTAATGGTTCGGAAAATGCTGTAGCTGGCGCGATCGATATTCAAGCCCGCAGTATTGTTGCTAGTGGCGATTCTCAAATACGCTCCGATAATTTGGGATTTGGCAAAGCTGGCACGATTGAGATCGATACAGAAACATTAGATTTTGATAATGATTCTGCTATTGTTACCAGTTCTTTTGGCGAAGGAGATGCAGGCGCGATCGATATCAATGCCCAAAGTATTTCTTTTGATGGAGAATGGAGTGGAGTTTATAGCACTCTCGGTTTGAGTCGCATCGCCACAGACGAAGCAATTAGTGATGCAGTAGGTAATGGAGGAGAAATCGATCTCAATACCGATACCCTATCATTAACCAATGGGGCAAGAATATCTTCCAATAGTGTCGCTCAAGGTAATGCTGGAAATATTAATATTATCGCTACAGAAAAAGTATTTTTTAGTGGCTTCGGCGAAACTCCCGTGCCTGTCTTTGGGGATGGTACAGTTCTCACGGGATTATCAAGTCAAGTTCAATTTGCAGGGAATGGCAATGGCGGGCAAATAAACCTGGAAGCTGGTTCTTTAGAACTAGATAATGGGGGAGCGATATTAGTAGATAACGATGCTGTAAGAGGAGATGGAGGAGATATCCAAATTGAGGTTAGAGATTTTTTAAGTTTGCCTGGGTTTAGTTTGATTCAAACTAAAGCAGAGACTCAAGGAGATGCAGGTAATATAAATATTATTGCCAATTCTTACGAATCAAATGGTTTGCAGCTTTTAGCAGAGAATGGTGGTATGGGAAATTCGGGCAATATTAGTATTGATGTTGCCGAAACTATCTTTATCGATGCAGGATCTCTGATTCAAACGGCGGTTAAAGAAGGTGGTGTAGGCGATGCAGGAGATATTATTATCAACGCTAATTCTTTTTTTGCTGATGGTGATTCTGGTGTCATAGCCACAACGGAGGGTCAAGGTAACGCAGGGGCAATTTCTATTACTACCAATGAAAGGATTTCACTAGACAATCAGTCAAAGATTAGTAGTAGTGTTAGTGCGGGGGCGACTGGCAATGGAGGAAATATATCTTTAGTCGGTGGGGAATTGAATTTGACCAATCAGTCTAAAATAATTGCTAATACTGATGCTCAAAGTTCAAGTCCAAATGATTTGAGTACTGCTGGTGATATTGATATTGACATTGCTGAAGATATTAAACTCGATAATCGCAATCAGATACAGTCTCAAGTAGAGGAAGGGGCAGTAGGTAATGCGGGCAATATTACAATTGAAACTGGTGGTTCTTTGATTTCTACCAATGGCAATCTTATTTTGACCGACTCAGAAGGAATGGGTAATGGTGGAGATATTGAAATTACTGCGGGAGACTCGATTGAAATGAGAGATGATTCTCTTATTTTTGCTAATAGTAGCGGGCAAGATTCGGGAAATGCAGGAAGTATAACTTTAAATGCCAATAACAATGTTTCGATCGCTGAAAGTGCCGTTTTAAGTCAGATTCAAAACGGGGCGCGAGGAAATGCGGGCGGAATAGAAATTATGGCAAATGCGATCTCAATCGGCAATTTTTCGGTTGTCTCTGCTAATACTAAAGCAGAATCTTTTGGCGCAGCAGGAAATATTAATTTGGATGCAGCAAACATAAGTATCAATGGTGGCGCAGTTGTTGATGCTACC
>CAYXWE010000461.1:0-4101 GCA_964468145.1 uncultured Pleurocapsa sp. | reverse complement strand
GGGAGCATCCCACTTTTTAATTAAGCACAAACACTTAAGCTAATATTATGGTTTAAATATGCACAGCGAAGCCTTAGCATTTGAGACACATTATCTCGATTCCATTGTGCGCCAACAATCTTGACTCTTGAACCTATTTGTTTAATCCAAGATTCCACTGAACCCGAACCAATGCAAATATCAAGCTCTTGGTAAAGTTGGTAATCAGGAATTCTAAATCTATGTTTACGAAGATAATTCTGAAAATTTTTTGCCTGTTTTTTCTTCAAATCGTCAAAAACTGCGATCGCGTCATTGACTAAACCCTGCCACAGAAAGTTTTTGGCTCGCCTTAGCCTTTGATTGCTGCCTCCTACCTTGTGGAGATTTTCCATTAAGTGATACCAGTCTAAAATTTCTCTTCTTTGATGCTTTGACCCAATCTTCTCAACGATATTCCAGACTCCATCGTGTCCGTCTCCCAAGCAGTTTACTGTTCTACTCAAGGGTTGTTGGTTGACCCAAGCGAGCAAACTTTCGTTGTCTTGAAAAAACGCCATTCCAATTTGGTCATGAATTTTGACTGCTTTATAATTTTTCCACTCACTTTGTTTTCCTAATGGTGTTCTTAGTCTGACTGTTCCACCATCTACACTCAGAGACTGTATTCTTTTGACGATTTTTGGTTCTGGTAACTGATAATTGTTAACTAGCCGATGTTGTGTGCTGTGGGGAACTATGATTCCAGTCAAAATCTTTAGATCTCGTTCGGCATTTACGAACGATTCATTTCCTACAAGTAACAAACAACATTTTTCTATTTGAGGACTTATACGGCTTCCCTTTTTCAACTTTAGCTTCGTGGCTTGTTTGCTAGAAATACTGACTCTGCCGATACAAGTTTTTATTTTCCGCTCTCTTCCTGCTTTATTTCCTCCTGCTTCGTTGAAAAAAACTCCCCTATTTTAGGTGCTACTTTTCCTAATAACTGTTCTCTCAAATTTAATTCTATAGTTTCAAATGTCGCTAATTCTTCGCTTGGGGTATTTCTGTAGAGTATTTCCGCCACTTCTCTCAGCTTTTGGTCAACGATTGATTGCTCTTCTGGTGTCATGCTTTGTTCAAGAGAGTTTTTTCTTCTCCATTATTCTACTCTAAGCATTTTTACTCACTGCAAAAGTGGGATGCTCCCTTTTACAATACTGGGCTAAAAAAGATTATTAAAAATAAATTTAATAACAGCAAATGTAATTCTAAATTGTCTTGAAAATGCCATTATGTTAATAGAAATTATTATTTAAAATATGCTATATATCTTCATTAAATTCCGATAGAAACAAGCTAAAGACTGTCGTAAATATCAGTCTAAAAAATGAGAGAAAAACATTTTTGCTACTACTTAAATTATATTTCTTACGATAGAAGAAAAGGTCGAGCTAACCAAACAAAATATGAGATAGAGACAAATTAAATAGCAAAACATATGAAACCAGAATCTTACCAAGGATCGAGGATGGGAACATTATTGGCTCGTAACTGGAAATCGGTGGCGTTACGGGGAGTAATAGCAATTTTATTCGGTATTGCGATCGTAGCATTACCAGGCGTTACTTTGGCTATATTAAATACTCTATTTGGTTTCTTTATTTTAATTGGCGGGTTCTTGTTTTTAGTTGCAGCAGTTAGGCAGCGTCATACTGATGAACCTTGGTGGTTGCTTTTAATCGAAGGAATTTTAGGAATTATCGCTGGCATCTTGATTCTTAGTTCGCCAGGCATCACTGCACTGTTCGTTATTTATCTAATTGCAGCCTGGGCGATTATCTCTGGTATCTTTCAAATAGTTGCAGCAATTCAATTGCGACGACAAATACAGGGTGAATGGCTATTAATCGTATCTGGTATTTTTTCTGTAATTTTTGGTTTGCTACTGGCAGTCTTGCCTGGTGTTGGCGCATTAACTATTTTATGGATAATTGGCGCATACACTATCGCCTTCGGCATAACGCAACTGATTTTAGCCTTAAGACTGCGAACTTGGAGACAGAGAGAACCGTCAACATCTATTTGAAGGCTGTTTGAACTTGAGATTTTGGAGATGAAAATATTAGTATTTAATACAGGTAGTACCTCACTGCGATTTGCCGTAATTAATTTAAAATCGGACAATAAAGACGATTTTAGCCAAGATCGAACAATAACTAGCGGTATTGTTCGGGGTATTGGTTCGGATGCGATGCTAAAAAAGCAAGAAAATAAGCAAACTGTCGATCGCATTTCAATCAGTGCCAAAGATTATAGCGAGGCAACGAAAAGTGTTTGGCAGTGGTTAAAGGAAAATTATCCAGATTCAGTCAAGAATCTTGATGCAGTAGGACATCGGGTAGTTCATGGCGGTTATTTATTTAACGACCATATTCTAATTGATGAAGATGCGATCGGTAAAATTGAATCATTAGCCGACATTGCACCTTTACATAATCCTCCTGCTGTAGAAGTTATTAAAGCAACACAGGGTTTATTACCTCAGATACCGATGGTAGCGGTATTTGATACGGTGTTTCATCGCACCATTCCCGAAACTGCTTGGCGTTATGGTCTACCCTTAGAATTGGCAGATAAATATCATATTCGGCGTTATGGCTTTCACGGTATTTCCCACGAATACCTAACTCGGCGCTATTCACAGATTACCAAACGTCCTTTAGCAGAAATTAAGATTATTACCCTGCATTTAAGCGGTGGTTGTTCGGCTACCGCAGTAAAAAATGGCAAATCTATCGATACTTCAATGGGTTTTACTCCCCTAGAAGGATTAATGATGGGTAAACGTAGTGGCGATCTCGATCCTGCAATTGTGGGCTATCTAGCAGAAAAAGAAGCAAAATCTGTGGCAGAAATCGAACAAATACTAAACAAGCAGTCAGGTTTGCTGGGTTTATCGGGTCTATCTCATGATACCCGTGAATTAAGGCAAAATTTAGATCGAGACCGCGTTAATCTAGCTTTGGAAGTATTTAGCTATCGCATCAGTAAATATATAGGTGCATACTTAACTGCACTCAACGGTGCATCGGCAGTTGTATTTGGCGGTGGGATCGGGGAAAACACAATTTTAGTTAGAAAGCTAGTGTGTCAAAAATTAGAATGGTGCGGTTTAACTCTAGATGAGCGAAGAAATCAAGAAGTTGTTGACTGTGAAGGTCGCATTAGCACTGATAGTTCTACCTTACACGCATATGTCATTCCTACTCAAGAAGAAATCGCGATCGCGCAGCGTACTCTTCAGGTAATTGCGGGACATACAGTTGAGAGTGTAACTTAAGAGTGTTTCATTTTTTGAAAAGAAATTATGTAGAGAATGATTCAACCCCAGTCAGAATTTGCTCCAAATCTACAGGTTTATAAAGTATTCCATCTGCACCTACATCCTTGGCTTTTCGGTCGCTAACATTATTATCGGCTGTCATTAATAAAATGGGAATATTAAATAAGTCTTGATGGCTACGTAAATGACTAATTACTTCATACCCATTCATTCTAGGCATCATCAGATCGAGAATAATTAAATCTGGTTTCACTAATTCTGTTTCAATTTGGGCTAAAGCTGCTGCGCCACTTTCGGCAGTGTTTACTGTATGTCCTTGAGTCTCTAGGAGAAACTGTAGTAAAAATAAATTATCTGCTACGTCATCTACAACTAAAATACGCTTGGTATGCTTCTGTGTTACTAAAGACATCTTTAAAGTTGATTTTATTATATTTATAATTTTATTGGACTCAACTTTTGTTCGTCTTCCGCTCAAAGTCGTATGTATTTAGTATTATTAAAATAATGATAGAAAATTGTCTAAAAACATTTCACTAACTGTTATTTTTAGACAATTTTACTAACAACATCTATCCAAAGAAGGATAAAAATATCTGTCATTGGTTATAAAATAAAACTTCTAGAGCAGAATAATAATTCTCAAATAAACCTTACAAGTTGTTTAAACTACGATCGCAGGAGACATAAGAAATAATATTCTAATCTAAGAGCAAATTCTCAGTTGGCTTAGTCCCACTATAGCAATCCTAAATCATTTATGAAAAGAGAGGGTCGAAACGGAATATAGCAGG
>CAYXWE010000460.1:0-4102 GCA_964468145.1 uncultured Pleurocapsa sp. | reverse complement strand
GAGTCGATCTCGCTTTAAATAATTACTGTAATGTGATATGAAAAATAAAAAATTATTACTAAAAAACACTGCTTTAGTATTGCTCAATTAGTATTGATTTTTACTTACCTCTAATAAATGGTCATTTTTAAGCTGCCCATCGTGCGGATCTAAGAATTTTTGCTGGATCTAGCAAATTAACAACTTGGCTGTTTTCATCAGGTTGCCATTGCGCCTGAACAAAAGGAGCCATTGTATCGGAAGGAGGATATCGAATATCGAGCTGTTCTATATCGAGCCAATCCATTTCCCCAATACTGTTGATAGCTAAACCTAGTATTTGCTCTCGATCTTCGATGGCAATCACCGGAATTGTTGGACGGTCCGTTTTTAGAGGGACTCCATCTCCTAAAAATTGACTCAAGTCTGCTACCCAAATAACTTTGCCTCGCAGGTTTATTGTTCCCAACAACAGAGGAGACGCATTAGGAATTGGCGCAATTTGATCTGGAGTTTGCTGCATTACCTCGGCAATTCCCGTGGCAGGAAAGGCACAAGCTTCTCCTGATGCCAAGTAAAAACGAAGATGCAGTTCGCCCTCTGGATTTTCTAATGGCTGTATGTCCAGAGATAAATCTAGACCGCTCTCGATATTTAGTTCTAGATCGCTAACCATAGTATTTTCCTTGTCTATAATATTGATGGAATAGAAAGAGTCAATAACATAAATTAACAAGCTTATTTAAGCTCTAAGTAACTGTTTGACTGTGCCAATCAATTCTACTGGCTGAAAAGGCTTGGCAATATAAGCATCTGCACCCTGTTTCATTCCCCAATAGCGATCGAATTCTTCTCCTTTGGAAGAACACATTACTACTGGAACATTTTGAGTTTTTGGATCTGATTTTAAACGACGGCACAATTCATATCCGTTCATTCTGGGCATAACTATATCCATTACCACTATGTCAGGATTAAATGTTTCCAAATGCTCTAGAGCTTCAACTCCATCACAGGCAACAGTCACTTTTAGACCGCTGCCTTTTAACAAATCGGAAATCATTTGTCTTTGTGCCAAACTATCTTCTACGATTAGAACTTTGCTCATAACACGTTATCTACGAAAAGTCACACTTTATATTTAAGTCTACTTGGCAATTTAATCAACCTTTGAATCTTGAAAAATCAACCTTTTGCCCAATTTAGCGTTCGAGGTCAAAGCAGAGTAAAGAAATCTAGACTCACAACAGAAGCTATTTCTAAAATAAAATAGGTGCTAAATCAAACAAATCCAACAAGAATCTGCTATTTGTTTTACCTAACTTACCTTTGAAGATTTATCTGCCATTTTATAAAAAAGAGATCGCCTGTACATAAAATCATAATTTGCTAATAGAAAACAAAGATTATAACCCCGTTATTTCATAGAAAATGTTTTTTATGTAGTGATTTATTCAATATTTGCGCCCTGGTACGCTAACTCACGATTTAACAAATATCAAGTAGCTAGAGAACTAGAGAATTTGATTAATCTTTAGCAGAATATTAAGATTCATTCCAATGTAAAAGTTAACTAACAGAAACAATTATTGAATGGTGCTTCAACCTAAAATACTCCCCGATCTTATTGGTAGATACATTTGATTAGAAACCTCTCCGCTTCAGAATATACTCTACTTTTTTAGCAATCGCCACGTCCCGATTGACATAAACTATTATTGAGCTTTGCTTTCTATAGAAATCCTAAATGATTTTAGAGATGATAGGAAGTTAGTAGTTTTGTTTTTACCATGACACTCAAATAATTAATTGCTAGTAGCCTCAGCCCCAGAGGATTCAAACGAGCATGAGCTGTAGAGATGAGAATCTAAGGATACAAGCATCGAAAAATTCAATCGGTGCTGGGAGTTCGTTCGAGCCACATTAATCGTTGAGAGAGTTGCTATCGAGAGTTGGGTCATAGAAAGAAAAAATCCTGGATGGAAATATGCAAGAGTTTGGTTAAAATTTTGAAAGGACTGTAGTATCGTGCCACAACCAAAATCAATCTCTGTTTTATTAGACTAATGTTCAAAAAGCTTGCTACTGCTTAAAAGGCTCTCGAATGGGTTCTATATGATTTGTTTAAAAGTGAATAATAGTCAAATTTAATCTCAAATAAAACAATTAATTATTCAAAAGCCTTGGCAACCAATTCTGATGCTGGTTATCTTGGAGATATAAGATAAATTATCATATTTTCTATGGATGCTATAAATTATACTTTCTTTTAACCTGGATATTTCAATAAATTGACAGTAAACTGGAAAAACTTAATTTTTCTGAAGTTTGGGCACAGAAAAAATTTAGAGGACAATACATAGTGCTATATCTGGCAGAAATACAAAAACAAAACAAAGGGTTTATGGGTGGGGTCGAAACAAAATTAAAACTTATCGCCTGTCAACGTAACGATCAAAGTTGGAGTTCTGTTAACAACGAATTTATTACCACTGATAAAGCTGGTGACTTTGGTATCGGAGCGATAGTATCCTTGGACCTGGGTGTCAATCGTCAGATTCAAGGCAATGTAGAATCAGCATCGCAAAAGATTCTTGGCGTTCTCAAAAACTTTTCTCGTCTTTTGGAGAAAACCAAGGATCAAGAGCTAGAAATCGATCAGTGGAAAGAATCTCTAGCAGCTCAAGGTGAAGAATTGAGCAAGCGACAAATAGAGATGGAAACTCGTCTAGAACAAGTCGAGCAAATGGAAGAAGAGTTTAAGCAGTTTGAGCAACAAAGAAATGAAATTGCTACAGCCAAAGCCGAAACTGAAAATATCAAAGCAGAATTTGAGGCAAAAAGTGCAGAGTTACAGGGTGCTTGGGATCAATTGAGAGGACAACAGCAAAACTTGGAAACTCAACTCAAGGAATCTAATGTTTTAAACGAAGCTCAAGCTAATAATATTAAAGAGCAACTGGCAGTATTGGCTGCCGTGACTGATTCAGAAAATTCTTTACAAGATAAACTAGAAACTGCTGCAACAACAATAAAAAACAAACAAGAGTTATTGAAACCTCACTGGCAAAATTTAACTAATAACTTAGAAAAAATTGAGATCAAACGTCAAGAATTATCAAATCAGACAGCAGAATTAAAGGAAAAAAAACAGCAGGTAACATCTTTAGCTGAATTAATAGAGCAGACAAAGCAACAATTAGGCACAGAACAAAAATCTTTAGAAGTCAAACAGGAGTTGAGTAACTTTCTAAGTATTCAATCATCGGAACAAAAAAATATGCTTCGGATGCTGACAGGTTCTGATTCTGATTCTAGTAATCTAACTAAGATAGATCTTCAAGAGTTGGAGAATATGCCTTTGCCAAACCTCGAAGAGATCGTGAACAATCTTAAAAAAGATTTGGAAAAAGTAGCTCAGTTCGTTAACGATCAAGAAGAAGAGCTGGGATGGCAGTGTAAGGCAGTTGAGGAATTAGAAGCCAAAATTCCTCAAGTAGGAGAGTTTGAACGCTTAACTCTTGAACAAGAGTTGGCGGATGAGCTAGAGGCAAAAAAAATGTTAGATCGAACCTTAGTAGGTCAACGCCGTTCTCTCAAAGAAAGACATCAAGTATTACTGCAACATTCTAGAGTACTCAAACGCCGTCAAGGAATCATCGATTTCGATTTTGATTCTGAAATTCAAGATATCGATCTAGAGCCTATTAAGAAAGGATTGGAAGAACAGCACCAAAAACTTCAACAACAACAACAAGAATTAAACGAAGAAATAGCCCGAATAGAACATAATATTAAAACGCAAGAAACTCAGTTAGAACAACAAAAAACTCAAAAATGCGAGCTAGAGTCAAGTGTTTCTCAGGAACAGGATAAGTGGAATGAAGCTAATTTAACTGTAATACAGATTCAATCGCAGATTGATTTTTATCAGCAACAATTACAGCCATTGCAAGAACTACTTGATGAAATTAATCGTCAAGTAGAGGATATGAAAGAATCAATGAAAGTTTATGATGAAAAGAATTATTGTCTTGCTGTAGAAAAGATTGAAAGTATTGTCGATGAGCTAACAATTAAGTAGGTATGTAAAATTATTTGTGTAAATTTGAAATTATGAAAT
>CAYXWE010000459.1:0-4113 GCA_964468145.1 uncultured Pleurocapsa sp. | reverse complement strand
TTAAAAAAACTTTCTTTTTTAAAAAGACCGATAAACAATAATAATAAATGCTATCTAGTCATAAATCATGTATACAGATTCGCGATCGCAAGCTAGGTTACAAAAACAACTACAAAGACAATTACAACAAACTCTAGGCAGACCCTTGTCTGAGGCAGAATCAACCCAATATTTGCCTCAGATACAGCTAGTCGAACCCCCTACAGGAAAGCAATTTTGGGATTCTACTAAATCTACTGCAGGTATATACCTCATTTTGAAAGGAAAGGTCAGATTATTCAACACCTACGGTCAACTACTCACCTCTTTAGAAGGGGGGAGTTCTTTTGGCGAGTTGACCTTATTCCCTCAAGAATCATTTCGACCCTATGTAGCTAGAGCATCTTTCAAACTGCAGCTAGGGTTTATTCCTGGGACGTTATTACAGCAGCTAATCAAACAAGAGTCTCGACTGGGAGAACATCTAAAACAACAGGCTCTATTTCAAGAGCTACTGCTGTTGTGTCGTCAAACATCCGAGCTTAAAAGTATTTCATTAGAAAAACTCAAGCCAGTTATTCCCAGACTACAATCCCATCGTCTTAACCAAGGTCAATTAGTCTCTAGTAATCTATCACAGCAGTATTTCTGGCTGGTTAGGTCGGGGGAACTAGAAGGAGTAGACGGACAAAAACTGGCAGCAGGGAGTCTTCATTTTCCCGATGGCTCTGGCAAATTTTGGCAGGTAAATCAAGCTACTGAAATCTATAGCCTGAGTCACGAAGACCGCGATGCAGTGCAGCTATACTCTTCCCAGTTGAGCAAATTCACCAGTGACGATGGCGGGATTCCTGCAAATCAAGCGATCGTTCCCATGCCCATCGCCAATCAGCCCGTACAGGCGATCGACTTACCCGCTACCAATCTCAATGAAAAGAATGCTCCCAAATCCCAATCCAAATCCAAGGATTACTTTCCTTCTCCCAAACAAAGGGTAGGACACTTTTGGCAGCGGATGACCAAAAAATATCCCTACTACGCTCAACAGAGTATGAGCGATTGTGGGGCAGCCAGTTTGTTGATGATCGGGCAATATTGGGGTAAAAACTTTAGTCTCAATAGCCTGCGAGATTTAGCCAATGTCAATCGCAATGGTTCGACCTTGAGGGGACTGGCTTTTGCAGCCGAAACCCTTGGTTTTATCACCAGACCAATTAAAGCAACCCTCGACAAACTGAGCGAACAACAGCTACCCGCGATCGCTCACTGGGAAGGCAATCACTATATTGTGGTTTACGAAATCAACAGTAAAGAAGTAATCGTTGGCGATCCTGCTATAGGACAGCGAGTTTTGAGCCATCGAGAATTTCAGGCTGGCTGGACGGGTTTTGCTATGTTGCTCGAACCTACTGTTTGGTTAGATGAAGGTAAGGGTTCGACTTTTCCTATCTGGCGATTTTTAGAATTATTAAAACCTCATAGAGTAGTACTTACAGAAGTCTTTATTGCTTCGGTAGTGATTCAACTGTTTGGTTTGGTAACTCCTTTATTAACTCAACTATTATTAGATCGGGTTGTAGTCCAGCGCAGTAGCTTAACTCTGATGGCGGTAGGGATGGGACTGCTCATCTTTGGTCTGTTTGGGGCTGCAATGTCGGGATTGCGCCAATATTTGTTAGATCATGTGTCCCAAAAAATTAATGTATCCTTGATCGTTGGTTTTGTCAGACACAGTTTCAAATTACCCCTGAGCTTTTTTGAATCTCGTTATGTAGGGGATATTGTGGCTCGCCTGCAAGAAAACCAAAAGATTCAGAACTTTTTGACGGGAGAAGCCCTATCAATCTTTTTAGATTTTCTCACTATATTTGTTTATGTCGGTCTAATGTTCTGGTACAGCTGGCCGATGGCTTTATTGACGTTAGTAATCGTACCTCCTTTCTTTATTTTGGCTTTGATTGCTACGCCATTTCTGCAAAAAATATCGCGGGATATCTTTACCGCTTCGGCAAAAGAACAAAGTTATGTGATTGAGGCATTTTCGGGTATTGCTACCGTTAAATCAATGGCAGTAGAACACCGCGTCCGTTGGCGTTGGGAAGAATATCTAAATAAAGCAGTTAAAAAAGGCTTCAGCGGGCAGGTAATTGGCAACAAAGTCCAGGTAATGAGTTCGACAATTCAAGTAATAGCTACCACTTCGGTATTGTGGTTTGGAGCTTGGCAGGTAATTCAAGAACAGCTAACTGTGGGACAATTAATTGCCTTTAATATGCTTTTGGGTAATGTAATTAGTCCCTTCCAGCGTTTGGCGGTACTGTGGAATCAACTCCAAGAAGTAATTATCTCTGTAGAACGAATTAACGATGTCCTAGAAGCCGAACCAGAAGAAGACTGGAAAACTCACCCCCGACAATTATTACCACCCATTAACGGTGCAATTCGCTTTCAGAGTGTCAGCTTCCGCTATCACCCCGATGACAAAAGTAATGTGATTGAAAGCCTCAGCTTTGAAGCAGAACCAGGACAAACCATTGCCTTAGTAGGACGGAGTGGTTCGGGCAAAAGTACTCTTGCCAAACTAATTTTGTCCTTATATACCCCCAACGAAGGTAAAATTTATATTGACGGTCACGATCTGGCTAACATATCTTCATCATCTTTGCGCCAGCAGGTGGGAGTAGTAGACCAAGCTAACTTCCTGTTTGGGGGAACAATTCGCGAAAACCTCAGCGTCAAGCACCCCGAAGCGACTATAGAAGAGATTCGAGAAGCAGCAGAACAAGCAGGTGCAGACGAATTTATCCAAAAGCTTCCTTTAAAATACGAAACTTTAGTGGGGGAACGAGGAGGGTCGTTATCTGGGGGTCAATGTCAAAGACTGGCGATCGCTCGTGCCTTGTTGGGTAATCCTAGATTGTTAATTTTAGATGAAGCAACTAGCAGTCTCGATGCAGAATCTGAAAGAATAATACAAAACAACCTCAATACGATTATTAGAGATCGGACGACAATTATTATCGCTCACCGTTTATCGACAATTCGCCAAGCAGATAGAATTTTAGTTTTGGATAAAGGGGTATTGGTCGAGCAAGGTACTCATGACGAGCTAATGCAAAAACAAGGACACTACTTCTATCTCAATCAACAACAACTAGCAGTATCTCAACAACAGTTCTAACAATATTTAAAATAGTTTTCAGATAAACTCATGTCATATTCAAATTCAGGCTCGGCCATTACCGTCGCCAACGAGGGACGACCGCCTACACGTATCCTTATCGTCGATAAGCAAAGTTTGAGTAGCGAACTCCTTAGAAGCCAGCTAAAACCAGAACCTAATGTCGTTGTTATTGGTACGGTTAATACAGAAGTTGCTACTTTTAACGTTATCAAAAACCATACTCCCGATGTGGTAATTATTGATTTTGATGCTCCCGAACTAAATGGTTTTGCTTTAGTTCAAAAAATTACCGATAGTTATCCTCAGATCAAAACTTTAGTTTTTACCAGTGAAAATCAGCTAACAAAAGTCAACAAAGCTATTTCTTTGGGAGCGAGGGGATTTTTAATCAAAAATTCCCCAACCGATCGAGTCAAAAGCGTTTTGCGGACGGTAACTAGCGATCGCTCTAACGATACCGAGCTACAACTTCCCGCACCAGTAGACTCCCAAGCCACAGTTTTGGTTCGAGAGGAACAACCCATCATAGAAGCTCAATTAGAAGACCCCCCCCAACTAGAGCCTCAATTTGAACCAGCCAGTTCCGCTATTGTTCCTGCATCGGAAGCTCCTTTACCAGCAGTAATTAGCGAGCGAGAAGATTGGTCGGTAGCCACCAAAGACTTGATGGATGCTCTGCCTAGAGTCTGGACTAGGGGTTTACTATATTTTTTAATTATAGGTACGGGGATTTTATTACCGTGGTCGGTTTTGACTAAAGTAGATCAAACTGGTACGGCTAGAGGTAAATTAGAGCCTAAAAACAAAGTAATTCAACTAGATGCACCCGTAGCAGCGAAGATTAAAGCAATCAACGTTAAAGAAGGGCAAGAAGTAAAAAAAGGAGCAATTTTAGCCGAATTAGGCGCAGAAGTAGTTAGCTCGGAATTAGAGCAGCTTCAAGATAAGCG
>CAYXWE010000458.1:0-4123 GCA_964468145.1 uncultured Pleurocapsa sp. | reverse complement strand
CTATTAGTAGCAGAGAGATTAGAAAAGAGTTTGCTACAGAACTAAAGCCATCCCCCCTAACCCCCCTTATTAAGGGGGGAAAAGAAGGGGGGATTTGGAAACAAGGATATGGATACACATCGGCTGGTGGCGCAGCCATTGATGTTCTGGTTAAGTATATTGAGAATCAAGGCTAGGATGATTGATCTAACCCTGTGTACCGTCGCCCTAACGAAGACGCTTCGGGGCGAAGCGTCTTCGCCCATTTCAGCCCGCACTCTCAGTCTTCGCACTTTGCAAGGCTGAGAGTGCGGGCTGATTGCCTGTTCAATATTTTGTAAATGAACTTACTATTTCAATCGACTCGTCGCCGTTTGGCTTTGTGGTATACCTCGGTAACCGCTATTCTACTATTGCTGTTTGCCATGGTCGTATATTTTTATGTCCGCAATACTCTGGTAGACCGCATCGATGATACTCTCAAACACGTAGTCGAGGTAGTCGATCGCTCGTTGGTAATTCAGCCTCTGGCAGAAACTAAGGGTAAATATGGAGTAAATGTTGATGCTAGCTTTAGTAATAATGCTGATAGTCTAGAAGACGATCGCATCGATCTAGAATGGTTTAATCCCAAAAAAGAATTGCTGTGGTCTACTTTTGAGCAACCGATAGACTATCCCCTTCATGTCTATCGTAGTGGAGAGACTGTATATTTGGGTGACGATCGCATTTTGCGTCAAATCGTGCAAAGAGTGGAATTAGACCATCGCGTCTTGGGTTATCTACGGGTAAGTCATCCTTGGTTTGAAGTCACCAAACCAATCGATCGGTTAACCAAAGATTTAATTATTGGCATTAGTTTAATGATTCTTTCCGTTGGCGGTATCGGCTGGTTTTTATCGGGAATTGCGATCGAACCGATAGAGGTTTCTTATTCTAGTTTGAAACAGTTTACTGCCGATGCTTCCCATGAGTTGCGCAATCCCATTGCTACGATTCAAACCAACGTTCAAATGGCTTTAGCTTATCCCGAAGCAGAACCTCAACTACAAAAAAGACAGTTAGAAATTATCGAGCGTTTGACCCAAAAGTTAGGACGTTTGGTTAACGATTTATTGTTTTTAGCCCGATCCGACAGCGGAATGGTACAGCAAGAATGGCAACCCGTACCTTTAGATGCTTTATTAATTGAGGTTATTGAAGAACAGCGTACTGCTGCAACCCAAAAAGGTTTGTTTCTTTCTTTGCATATCATCGAATTTCAAATTGAAACAGAATTCGATGAAGAAGATATTTTTACAATTCAAGGAGATTGGAATCATCTATCTCGTTTGTTTACCAATTTAATTGCTAATGCGATCGAACATACAGAGAGTTCTACTGATACTCAAGATCCTTCAGTAGAAATAGAACTAGCCACAATCAAACCTATTCCCAAAACTATTAGAGTCAGAGAAAACAATCGCCAGCAGGAATTACAAATAAAAGTCAAAGACAACGGTAAGGGGATTCCAGAAACTGCTTTACCTCACATCTTCGATCGCTTTTACCGTGGAGATCCTGCCCGTTCCTCTCAACGAGCCACCAATACACCTAATGGAGCGGGTTTGGGGCTGGCAATTGTCAAAGCGATCGTAGAAAACCATCAAGGACAAATTACTGTAGACAGTACTCTAAATGAAGGCACTGTTTTTACCGTCACCCTACCTCAATCAGCCCAAATTACTAAAAAAACCTAATAAAACATCATTAAGTCCTGACTTTGTTGTAAACCTACAATAATAAGAAAAATTGAAAAATTAACAAGCAGAATTTTGGTGATTTCTATGACCGACAAAAAATATATTCTCTCTCTAGATCTCGGTACAACAGGCAATCGAGCAATTTTGTTCGATCGCCAGGGGAATATTGTCGGTCAGGCTTATAAAGAGCTAACTCAATATTACCCCCAACCAGGATGGCTAGAACATGATGCAGTAGAGATTTGGCAAGATGTTCTGGCAGATATTAAACAAGTTATCGGCGACAACCAAGCCCAAGCAACTGAAATTGCAGCGATTGGCTTGACAGTACAGCGAGAGACTTGTTTGCTGTGGGATAAAACTACTGGCGAACCTTTACACAAGGCGATTGTTTGGCAAGATCGACGGACTGCAGATAAATGCGATCGCCTCAAAGCAGAAGGCAAAGCAGAAGTAGTCCGACAAAAAACAGGTTTAGTCTTGGATGCCTATTTTTCTGCTACTAAATTATCTTGGTTAATCGATTGGGTCAAAGAACACAAACCCGATACTAATTGGGACAATGTAATGGCGGGGACAATCGATACCTGGGCATTATGGAATCTGACGGGCAAACAGGTTCACGCTACGGATATCAGCAACGCTAGCCGTACCATGTTAATGAATCTAGATACGGGAGATTGGGATAATTCATTGTTAGAGTTATTTAATATCCCCCGTCAGATTATGCCTGAGATTAAGCCTAGCATGGGGCAGTTTGGCAATAGCAGTCAGGATATTCTAGGCACAGAAATTCCCATCACAGCTATCTTCGGCGATCAGCAAGCTGCTTTATTCGCTCACGGTTGCGATCGCCCTGGATTGCTCAAATGTACTTATGGTACTGGTTGTTTTTTGGTCGCTCAAACAGGAACAAAAGTTACTCGCTCTAACAATCAACTCCTTTCTACAGTGGCCTGGAGCAATGACAAGCAAACTAATTATGCTCTTGAAGGGGCTATCTTTACTACGGGTGCAGCAATTCAATGGTTGCGAGATGGTCTTAAATTGATTGCGAATGCAGCACAAACAGAAGCTCTTTGCAGGAGCGTCGATAGTACCAATGGAGCTTACTTTGTTCCCGCGCTTAGCGGTTTGGGCGCGCCCCACTGGGATATGAAAGCTCGCGGTGCATTTTTGGGGATTACTGGTGGAGTGCAGCGAGAACATATAGTCAGATCGGTGTTAGAAGCGATCGCCTATCAGGTAAAAGAAGTAGTAGATGCAGTCAATAAAGATAGCGATAACCCAGTGTCTCTGCTAAAAATTGATGGCGGTGCTGCGCAAAATAACTTTTTGATGCAGTTTCAGGCAGATGCTTTGGGAGTTCCTTTAGAACGCCCTGCCATACTCGATGCCACTGCCCAAGGAGCAGCTTTTGCTGCGGGGTTAACAGTAGGTTTTTGGTCTGATTATGCCAAGTTGATTGGCGATCGCCAAGTGGATCGAGTCTTTGAACCAGGGGCAGGACAAACTCAAGCTCAAGATAACTTTGCTATGTGGTCAAAAGCGGTTACTAGAGCCAAAGATTGGATTTAATAAGATCTAAAAAGTCTTTGATCTAGCCTAATATTTTGAATAACTCCAAGTATGGACTAAAGCAATATTAAGGAACGATCGCGCCCTGCAAAAGAACTAAAATATTAGACTTATGCGTATAAATCATTCCCTTAGTGGATGCGATCGCGCCCGTAATTAATTTTGCCTAGGTACTTATCTCCCTGATTCATCAGGGGAGCTTGCGTCTGCCCGTGCATCACCTGTCAAATCTGCACGTCCTACTTCTATTAAAGCGCGATCGCGGATTCGACAAGAATCGCACAAACCACAAGGAGTTGCTCCACCCTGATAACAAGACCAGGTATCGGCGATAGGAACGTTTAATTTTAAAGCGCGACGAACGATATCCGCTTTAGAATCCTTCACTAGAGGAGCAATTAATTGAGGTGCTTTGCCCTCAATACCAGCTTTAGAAGAAAGATTGGCTAGCTGTTGAAAAGCCTCTAAATATTCGGGACGACAATCAGGATAGCCAGAATAATCTATCGCATTAATACCCAAATATATTGCTTGGGCTTGTTTTGCTTCGGCTAAAGATAGAGCGATCGCAATAAATACTGTATTGCGCCCTGGCACATAGGTCGAAGGGATTACCTCAGGCTGCAAACCCTCTTGAGGAATAGTCATCGAGGTATCCGTTAAAGAAGAACCACCCCACTGAGATAAATTAATATCAGTTATAAAATGCTCTTTTATTTTCAATGCAGTGGCTATTTTGCTAGCAGCTTCGAGTTCTTTTTGATGGCGTTGACCGTAACGAAAAGATAGGGCAATAACCTCGTATCCTTGGGCAATAGCAATGG
>CAYXWE010000457.1:0-4132 GCA_964468145.1 uncultured Pleurocapsa sp. | reverse complement strand
TTAGATATTTTAAACACTTCGCGTTTACGGAGTGTTTTTATCTTTTGCGAGGGAGCTATCGACTGAGGCTTAAAACTTAACTATAATTATCTAAACATATCTATGATGAAAAAGTTTAAGTGTATCGAGTTAAAGAATTTGCCAAACTGGTAGGGAAATCACCTTCTACCTTAAGAAGATGGGATAAAGAAGGAAGATTAAAGCCGAAACGTAGTGCAGGAAACCAAAGGTATTATACGGATGCTGACTTACACAAAGCATTGAATATAGAAACTGAAACTCAAACAGGTAAAACGATTGTTTATTGTCGAGTTTCTTCTAGTAGCCAAAAACCAGAATTAGAACATCAAATTCTGGCAATGGAAGAATTCTGCCGTGGTCGAGGAGAATGTGTTGATGAATGGATATCCGAAGTTGGTGGAGGGCTAAACTTTAAAAGAAAAAAATTTCTCAAACTTATGAAAAGTATTCGGCTAGGAGAAGTCAATAAAGTAATCATTGCCCACAAAGACCGTTTAGTAAGGTTTTCTTTTGAATTTATTGAGGAATTTGCTAGTTGGTATGGATGCTCCATAGTAGTTGCCAATCAAGAATCTTTATCTCTAGAAGAAGAAATGGTTAAAGATTTAATGAGTATAATCCATACTTTTTCTTGCAGGTTATATGGATTAAGAAGTTACAAAAAACAAATAAAAAAGATAGCGTCAATCTCCCTTGAACAAAGAGCTAAATCTTGATATACTCCGCTATCTAGTCAAGTATAGACGTTATATGTACTCAGTGAAAGTAGAATTAAAACTGAACAACCGAGAAAAGACTCTGATGAACAAACATCTGGGCTTCTCTCGATTTTGTTTTAACTATGGTTTGAGTATTTATAATCAACTGAATCACCAAGAATACAAGGGAGGTAGCTCAAAAAAAATAGATTTAATCAAGAAAATATTTACGAATGTAACTAAAAAGAATCCTCTATTTGCCTGGACGGGAGTACTATCTAGCCGAGTATATCAAAATGCGTTTCGTAACCTGAAAGCTGCATTTTCTAGATTCTTCAAGGGGTTAGGGAAATACCCTAAATATAAGAAGAAGAAAGGTAGTTGTAGTTTTACAGTAGACTCGTCGAATGGAGTAATTCTTCAGAAGACTCCTATCATTTATGGAGTGTTTTTATTGAGAATTAGTTTGGGTTATAGCAGCGATCGCCATTCTCCAACTTAAATATTATATGAACCTATCTCACTAATCAATCTTTATGGTTTTTATTGGAAATGCCTATAATTGTTTTTTTGTATGATTCCTGAGAAAGTGGAGAGAATTTTGTAGCTTCAGGATCTTTTGCTTCTAACATTTTGGCTTGTTCGATTAAAGTAGCAGTCTGGATCGAAACATCTGGTGTAGAATCTTGCCTAAACAAACTAATAATTCCCGATTCATAATTAGATGCGATCGCTAAGAAAGCTCCAGCCAAAACATAAATCGGTAGAGGTAATATAAACTGCTTGAGCCAAATGCTAAACTCAGCCACAACAAATAAAATTCCAACCCCAAACAACCACGCCTTAAACATTTTCAATTTCCTCTATTTACCAAATAGTTTAATTGTTCGCCGATCTTTACCATCCCCAACTGCCCGCGCTTCCTTTAAAAGGGCCAACAATATCTTTGGTTATCCAGCCACCATAAAAGTCTCCTGCTTGGGCTTGAACTAATTCGTCGTCAACATAGCAAGCATCCATTTTACTAGGATAAAAAGCTATGTAGTTTTGAATCGGTAGAAAATATTCAGTGGGTTGAGGATAATACCAACCAGCATCCTTTATTTGCCGATTTTCAACTACAAGATCGTAGTAGCTAGCAAATCCTTTCCATTCGCAAAAAGATCGCTGCTGAGAACTAGGTTGAAGATACTCAGTTTTAATATCTTCTGTAGGAATGTAGTAGACGGGAGGATGACTAGTTTCTAATACCCGATAAACATTATTGCTTAGAGCGATCGCTATATTCTCAACCACAATTTTTATTTGCTTGGGCGATCGCTCTAAGCGGGGCGGACGAGGATAATCCCAGACTGATTCTTGTCCTGGCTGTGGTTCAATACGCTGTGGATGGCTCATTAATTACTGATAAATACTGATAGTCGATTATCCCTGGACGATTTGCTTGATTGTAGTAAAAGTTTCGACACTAATCAAACCCTGACGATATCCTTTTTGATTAGACATACCCAGAAAGACATCTTCTCCTCCTTCTGGATTGCGAGAAAATTTGGGAGACGTATTGACGTATACCAAAGCACTATCAATTCCTTGAACAAACTGGCGACCTTCTTGATAAGATTCGGTAACGATACAGTCTGCGTGACCGCTACTGTAACGGTTGATCCAGCCTACAGCCTGAGATAAATTATCTACAAAGCGAAATGCTACTATTTTAGCCAAATAGGGTCTGCGCCATTCTTGAGGCTTCACGGGCTGAAGATATTCGGGAAATGCTTTAATTGCTGCTTCATCGCCTCGCAAAGAAAAGCCTTGCTGTTGGAGGCTGTTAAATAGAGCCTGTAGCGCGGGCTGTTTAATATTTTGATGGATTAATACTTTTTCGATCGCATTAACCGCATCTGGCTCGCTCTTATGACTGTCGACAATCGCTTGACGAATTAGGTCTAGATCGCCACTGACAGACCAATATAAATAGCAATTGCCAATAGTGGTTTTTAAAACTGTAGCGGTGGCTTTTTCGGCGACTTGCTGTACCAAACTAGGACGACCGTAAGGAATTACTAAATTGAGATAGCGGTCTTGGGTAACTAATTCTTGAACTGAGATTCCCCTGTCGGGAAAAATTGCGGTTACCGAATTACTGGGTAATTCCGTTGCTTCTAAAGTTTTTTGTAGAATCTTGGCGATTACTTGATTAGTATTGCTAGCAATACTGCATCCCCTAGTTATCAAGCTATTACCTGTTTTAAGACACATTCCCGCTGCGATCGCAGCTAATTCGGGAAAAGCTTCATATACTAGAGCTATTGTCCCCAGGGGTATCAGTTGACAATAGGTTTGAGATGGTTCTAGCTGGTAAGGAGCATTAATTAAGCGTCTGGTGGGATCTGCAGATTTGGATAGCTGGTTTAAAATTGAAACTGTCATTTCCAGCCTTTCGGGAGTTAGCTTAATCCAATTTGCAATGGGATCGGCGATCGCCATTTCTCGGCTCATTTCTAGATCTAAGGTATTAGCCTCCAGTATTTTATCAAAGTTGCTTGCCATCGCTTCTGCCAGTATTGATACCCCCAGCCTTCTTCTTGCTGCTGATGTTTGAGCTAGCTTGGTAGCTGCTCTATTCGATTCCCGAACTATGGTCAATACTTGGCTTGATGAACTTTGCATTGCTTTTCGATTAGTGCCGATATAAAAACAGCGTCAATACTAGCAGTATGACAGAGATAAAAAATAGTACTGCCCCAAGAATGATACTCTGCTCGTTTAGCCAGCGCAACACAAATGGCAAGATCGCAGTTAAAACTAGAGCAGAAAAAGCAATTTTAGACCAATTGCTCTGCGTCCAGCGGGCGTAAGCATTTCTCCAACGATTTCCCGTCCATCGCCAGGATTTTTTTTGATAAATCGAAGATAGTTGTTCTATAACCTGACCGTCTTTTTTGACTGCAAAAATTTCTTGACAGCGATCGCAACCTAAAGCTTCAGTCAACACAATGGGCTTGAGGCGGCCTTTTCTTCTGCAGGGACAGGGATATTCGCTGGTGAGATCTATTTTTTGGCTTTTAGGAGAACGCACAAGAACTAGCTAAAGTTACAAAAAGTTGACTTTTAAATGCAATGTTAATAATCATTGCTAAAAATCAATATATTATCTATCTACTATCTTCTTGTCACTCCTCAGTCTAATTTTAATAAAGCTGTAAGAATTTCCTCCACAAAACTATACAGGATCGATAAGGTTAAATTAATTGTAATAGCTTCATCATCTGGGTTCGATATTATCTACTTCCATAATTATTGGTATTTTTGAAAAATGGGGGTTGCGCAATGAATATTTAGTCTGCTACATTAGTTAAGCGCGATAAAAAGCGAGCCAGGATAGCTCAGGTGGTAGAGCAGAGGACTGAAAA
>CAYXWE010000456.1:0-4140 GCA_964468145.1 uncultured Pleurocapsa sp. | reverse complement strand
CGGTGGATAATTTAGAACGTCTGTTGGGATACGTGGAAGAGATCGAGTCCATTATTGCTGGAGATACTTTCGAGCCTTACATGACGGTTTTCTTTAAGCAGTATAGTTATGAAGAACTCTTACAACTCAAACCCCATATTTTGGGCATCAAGCTTTATCCTGCGGGGGTGACTACTAATAGTAAGGGTGGAGTTAGCGCAATAAATCAGGCCGAAAATACCATGAAGTATATGGAAGAACTAGAAATTCCCTTACTGGTACATGGAGAAACTCACGGCTTTGTTTTAGATCGAGAAAGGTTATTTTTACCTGTTTTTGAACATCTGGCGCAAAAGTTTCCGAACCTCAAAATAATTATGGAACATATTACTACTGCAGATGCCGTAGAATTACTCGATCGCTATGATAATATTTATGCCACCGTTACTCTACATCACCTCATCATTACTTTAGACGATCTGGCAGGGGGATTACTAAGACCCCATTTATTTTGTAAACCCATTGCTAAACGCCCCGAAGATAGAGAAGCATTACTTCATGCAGCCCTAAAAGCTCATCCCAAATTAATGTTTGGTAGCGACTCCGCACCCCATCCGATAGATAAAAAAGAAGCTTGTGGTTGTGCTGCGGGAATCTTTACAGCCCCAATTGCACTTCAGGTTTTAGTAGATTTATTTGACGAACACGACGCTTTGGCTAATTTACAAGCATTTATTTCCGATAATGCTCGAAAAATTTATGGCGTAACTCCACCGCCAAAATCCGTAACTCTCCAAGCCACCCGCGATCGAGTGCCTGCAATGTATGGTGATGTAGTACCGATGTTTGCTAACCAAGAGCTTGCTTGGTCAATTACGGCAATATCTTGAAATATATTTGGCAAAAAACATAAAAAAGCAGACGGTCAATAATGCTAAACTGTATAGGCAAAAAAAAATTCACACATTCAGGCTTTCGGGTGTTTTCTGAAATTAGAACAATTAGAAAATGTCCCTGGATGGAGGATTAACCCGAAAAAGGAGTTAAAAACAATATGCCCGTAGTTTCTCTTGCAGAACTTTTAGAATCTGGCGTTCACTTTGGACATCAGACTCGTCGCTGGAATCCCAGAATGTCCGAGTACATCTACACTGCTCGTAATGGGGTTCATATCATTGATCTTGTGCAAACCGCACAGTTGATGGAATCAGCTTACGAATATATGCGTACCTCTTCCGAACGAGGCAAAAGAGTCTTGTTTGTGGGTACAAAACGCCAAGCAGCAGGAATCATCGCTCAAGAAGCATCCCGTTGTGGGGCTTTCTATGTTAATCAAAGATGGTTGGGTGGAATGCTAACCAACTGGGAAACCATTAGAACCAGAGTAGAAAGACTCAAAGAATTAGAGTATCTAGAAGAAAGTGGCGGACTAGAAAAAAGACCCAAGAAAGAAGGATCGGTTTTGCGTCGTGAAATGGCCAAGCTGCAAAAGTATCTTGGTGGGATTAAAAATATGCGTAAAGTTCCCGACATCGTAGTCATTGTCGATCAAAAACGCGAGCATAATGCAATCGCTGAATGCCAAAAGCTAAATATTCCTGTTGTCTCTTTATTAGATACCAACTGCGATCCTTTAGTAGCAGACGTGGCTATCCCTGCTAACGATGATGCGATTCGTTCGATCAAGCTGATCGTAGGCAAACTAGCGGATGCTATCTATGAAGGTCGTCACGGTCAACCCGATAATCAAGATGACTATGACGAACTAGAAGAAGGTATCAGCGCAGAAGAATATCCTAGTGCAGAAGAAGAAGCAGAAATACCCGAACCCGAAGCATCTGCCGAATCTGATAGCGAAGAAGAATAAGGTACTGGCTAACAACTAGTACATCTTAAATCGGGGGCAATTTTTCGCGCCTCCGCGAACATAATTTAAAATTATTTTGTCATCAGTAAAATTAAATTAAAGAACTAAGAATATGGCAGGTATATCGGCAAAAGTAGTTAAAGAACTCCGCGAAAAAACTGGTGCGGGGATGATGGATTGCAAAAAAGCACTGACCGAAAACGATGGCGACATGGAAAAAGCGATCGAATGGTTGCGTCAGAAAGGAACTATTTCTGCTGGCAAAAAAGAAGGTCGTATAGCTGCCGAAGGATTAGTAGAAAGCTATATTCATACTGGCGGACGGATCGGTGTTTTGGTAGAAGTTAACTGCGAAACAGACTTTGTGGCTCGTCGCGAAGAGTTTCAAGAGTTGGTTAAAAACATTGCCATGCAGATCGCAGCTTGCCCTAACGTAGAATTTGTTAAGGTAGAAGATATTCCCGAAGACGCGGTTGCTAAAGAAAAAGAAATCGAAATGGGTCGCGATGACTTAGACGGCAAGCCTGATAATATTAAAGAAAAAATTGTTTCTGGTAGAATCGACAAGCGTTTGAACGAGATATCTTTGTTGCCTCAACCCTATATCAGAGATCAAAGCATCACTGTAGAAGAGTTAGTCAAACAAAGTGTCGCTCAATTAGGAGAAAATATTCAAATTCGCCGTTTTGTACGCTTTGTTATGGGCGAAGGTATCGAAAAAGAAGAATCTAACTTTGCTGATGAGGTAGCTGCTCAAACTGGACAGAAGTAAGCTTACTCGTTCGGTAAAATAAGATAAAAGTCGCAAATTGTAAGTTTTACAGTTGCGACTTTTTTGTTAACCTAACATGACGATATTTTTTGCTTTTTCAAAAATATCGAATAAGATGATCGAGCCACGTATTCCACAATTCCCGCTCTCGGATTAAAAACCAGTAAACTCGAACTAAGCTAATTCGCCTGACTGCCAATAATGACAAAATCGATTCAGCAAATCAAACAAGACCTAGATAGTACCGAATCAGCTACAGCAGAAATTGCGATCGCGCTACGAGATCGCTATCGCGACTATTTGGATCTATTGAGTCAATCGGTAAAGCAACAGCTAATTTTGGCAAGCTATCAAATTTGCACCCAGTTTTATCCCGCATCATTTTTAGCTCTGTCTTTAAGCAACAAACAAGATTTGCAACAAGCCTTAAGACGAATGGGTATCGAGATCGAGCCAAAACTGTTAGATATCATCGAAGAGCAGGAATTAGAGCCAGAACCTAACGAGCTGAACTTGATGGCTGAGTTAATCAAAAATCTACCCACGGCTAAAAAACAAAGTGAAGTCACCAGTCGGTCAGCCTTTCGGGAAAACCTCGAAACTACCCCGACTAAAACTCAACCAGAGTCAGATTTAGAGGCTAATTTTGAAAATGCAGAAGAAATCGATCTAGAATCAATCAAAGCCGAACTTGCTAATTTAGATAATGTAAAATTTATTGAGATTGAAACCATAGAAGAAGAGTCAGAATCAGAATCAGAATTAGAAGTTGCCGAACGTCCTCCAAAACAAAAAATAGATTTTGCTAATCCAGAACATTTGGTTTTGTGGCACAAGCAAATAGAAAGGAAAATAAAAAAAACATTAGACAAAATATCCAAAAAAGTTAACAAGCATCTACAAGATTCGGGAATAATACCCGATCGCATTCCTGCTAAAATTATTGATGTAGCCTTACAGACAGATGGCAGTCCCAGAAATAAAAACAGTCGTCAACGACCTCCCGCGCCCAATATTTTGCATCTAGCAATTGAAACTGACAAAAGAAAAAAATCCCAACCTACTAAAAATAAAAGTGCAGCTCAAATTAGTTTATTACGTTTGCGTTTATCAGAGATAGAATTTAGCGATCCTACGCTCAATGCTAAAAGAGGTCAAATTAGAAACCTAGCAAGCAAAATTAGCAAGCTAAATCATAAGTACCAGGCGGACAAACATCTTTATTCTATAGCAGAAGCTCAGGCTGCATGGCGTTCTAGTTGGTATGAAGACTGAATTATCAAACATTTGGCATTGCTGAATAAGTCATGATTCGAGCGATCGCAACTAATAGTTCTGAATAGACCTGTGGGCAAAAATGATTTTAGGTATTAAAAGTTATTAGTCATTAGTTATTAGTTATTAGTTATTAGTTATTGGTTATTGGTTATTAGTTATTAGTTATTAGTTATTAGTTATTGGTTATTGGTTATTGGTTATTGGTTATTGGTTATTGGTTATTAGTTATTGGTTATTGGTTATT
>CAYXWE010000455.1:0-4144 GCA_964468145.1 uncultured Pleurocapsa sp. | reverse complement strand
GTTTATAAAAAAAAGATTTTCACGTATGATTTAGGACTGCTATAGAGGTATTTCATATTAACTTAACTCAAAGAACACAAAATTTAAAATATAGTTAACCACAACAAAATTAAAACCTCAGTCCATTCCACCACCGCACCATAAGTATCTCCTGTATGACCTTGTAATTGACTAAAAAAATAATATCCAGGTAGTAGAGCGATAATGGCACAACCACTAATAATAAGCAACATTCCCCACAAAGAAAAAGCTTTTAAAAACAGCATAACTATACTGCTAACAACAATTAATCCCGAACCCAAACAAACATCGGGAAAAACTTGCATATTTTCCTTATGAAAAGCTCCTTTTCCTGTTTCTCTAGCGTAAGGATATAAAGCAATTGCAATTAATTGTCCCCATCTCCCCCAACCAGCAGCAAACATTAAGATTAACCAACTATCTTGCGTAGTTTCGCTAAGAATTGCTGTTTTAAGCAAAATAATAATTATTGCTACCATCGCTCCAAACGCTCCTGTAGCACTGTCTTTCATTACTTCTAATCGTCTTTCTGGGTCTGTAACAGCTAAACCGTCAGTTGTATCCATCGCTCCATCTAGATGCAATCCTCCTGTAATTCCCAACCATAAAGCAGTAATAAGTGCGCTGCGAGTTAAAGAAGACAAGCCTAAGTATTGCAACAGTAAGTCAGACAAACCTAGCAATCCGCCGATTATTAATCCGATGAAAGTAGCCCAACGAGCAATTCGCGTCCAACAATTAGTCCAAGTAAGGGGTAAGGCAAGTATTGTATAAAAAATTACAGCACTACAAAAGGATGAAGCTAGTTTTTTCATTACTTCAGTTAAAATCGGTCTATTGTAAAGAAAACATAATTTACTTTTCGGCAAAATTTCATAGATTACATCAGAAATCTTGGGCTAATATTGTTTCATAGGCTACCTTATATGTCGTCATCGTTATCTAAAAAATAGAATTTATTTTCCGTTATCTCCAATTATCTTGAGTTTCGCTTAATTATGAATCACTATCACAGCAATAAACCAATTCCCGCTCCCTGTATCGTCGATGAAGGAACTATTATCCTGAAAGAGGATATCAAACGCTTATTAAACGATTTGGGTCGCGTGCGCTACATTCACACTATAGACAACCAACTTCATAGTGAAGGTCAAGGGTGGGTTATGGAAATCTTTAGCGATTCTCAACAATCTACTCTTATCGCTAACAATAATTTATATCTCAACGTTCAAAGTTTTGATTGTCTGCAACTAGGTAAGTCTAAAAACAATGAAACTTATTTTGACTTGATTCAAGACAACAGACAGTTGCGTTTGATTCCGATGGATAACCTCAGAATCGAAAAAGGTTCTGTCAAAAATCTCGATCCAGCAACCATAGAAGCGATGATGAGCGAAGTTTTGTCTGCTCGTTTCGACGTTCAGTTTGATGATGAAGAATTCTAGAACATTGGTAGTCGGTCGTTTGTAATTTAACTTGTTAAATGTTAAATATTAAATGTTAAATATGGCAACGATCGATCTTTGGAATTTTCATATCACACTCAAGCAAATTGCAGTCAAACTCAAGCAAGGGCTGGAACTTTTAAGACCCCTCATGGCATAGTAGAAACACCTCGTTTTATGCCAGTAGGGACTTTAGGTACGGTAAAAGGGATTACCCCCCGACAGCTTGAAGATGCTTCGGCTCAGATGATCTTGGCTAACACTTATCACCTACATCTTCAGCCAGGAGAAGACATAGTAGAAGAAGCGGGGGGTTTGCATCAGTTTATGGCTTGGAAACAGCCAATATTGACTGATTCGGGTGGATTTCAGGTATTTAGTCTTAGCGAACTGCGTAAAATTAGTGAGGAAGGAGTTACCTTTCGCTCCCCTCGCGACGGACGCATTATTAATATGACTCCAGAGCGTTCGATTCAAATTCAAAATGCGTTGGGTGCGGATGTGATTATGGCATTTGATGAATGTCCGCCCGCAGACGCCACTAAAGCAGAAGTAGCAGCAGCCACCCAAAGGACTTATCGCTGGCTCAAAAGATGTATTTCGGCGCATCAAAAACCCCAACAGCAAGCCCTGTTTGGAATCGTACAAGGGGGTATTTATCTAGATTTGCGATCGCGATCGGTATCGGATTTAATCTCTTTAGACCTCCCTGGTTATGCTATTGGTGGTGTTAGTGTGGGTGAAGACCCAGAACTAATTAACGCTACGGTCAAACACACTGCTCCTTTGTTACCAGCGAGTAAACCACGTTACTTGATGGGAGTGGGTACGTATCAAGAAATGGTACAAGCGATATCTTCAGGAATCGATTTATTTGATTGTGTTATTCCGACTCGTTTTGGTCGTCACGGTACGGCTTTGGTGAATGGGGAGAGAATTAACTTGAAAAATGCACAATATAAAAGGGACTACAAACCCTTAGATGATTCTTGTCCTTGTTATGCTTGTCAAAACTTTTCTCGTGCTTATCTCAATCACTTGGTTAAGTCGCGAGAAATGCTGGGCTATATTTTACTGTCTCTTCACAACATCACTGAATTGATTCGCTTCACTCAAAAGATTCGTACTGCAATTTTGAATGATACTTTTGCCAGTGAATTTCAGCAGTGGCTGTAAATATAGCAATACGGGGTATAGTTAGGACAAAAAGGAAACCTCTCTTTTACCATCACCAGACACACCATAAAATCTATCTGGCGTGTTCTTATCTATCAAGGACTCCCTTATCGTGAGCGGTATCCACCATAGACACCGCTCCGCATGTACCCTAAAGGCGACGGTCGGCTTCGCATATATCCTTTAGGGCTGTGGTTAATAAAAAAACATTAACTTTTACCAACGCCATCTTACTCTTTCCAAATGGGTTTCACATTTTGCAGGATATCTAAAACTTGCTTGCGACATCTGAATAGCCACCAGCAACTAACCATAGCAGTTTGCCAGTTGAGTAACAAAGATAGGTCGCCTTGAGCAAAACTCATCATACCTACAAAGGTAATAAAGAGCAGCCAACGCAAAAACCAGTCTTGTAATTTAGGCCATTTATTCGCTCCACCACCCACGTAGCGGTAAACGACATAAGATGTACTGCGTGCTAAAACATGACCCAAAATAATACTAATTCCAATCAGATTAGTTCCTGTAAGGACAAAAAATCCGCAGTACCGAGAGAATTGTAATAGAGGGTACAACCAAATTCTTGTTTGTTTGTTGAGATAGTTATAAACAAAAAAGGATAATCTCGAAACCAATAGAAAACCGAACCAGCCAGCAATGGGAATTAAAAAAACAACGAGAAGTCGATTGTAGCTAGATTGAAAATCCAAACCACTTTTGATTAGGTTGAAATCGATTTCTTTTCCATTGATTAAGGCTACTCCTACAACTGCCAATGCTAAAGACCAAGTCCAAGGTTGCCACCATTGAATTTTAAGAGAGTTTTCGTGATAAGTATCAGATAAAACGGGTTTTTTCTCATACTTTTCTGCTACTAGGTCATTTTCATAATAACCAAATTCGTAAATACACCAAAAAGAAAAAACTAAAAATAAAATTCCCGTAGCATTCAGTATTGGCGATTGACTCAACCAGCTAAAAGCTAAGATAAGTATGGGAAAGTCATCAAGCAAAATCGTGTTAACAATATAGTTTTTGCCAACCTGTTTCACTTTGTGAAGATACATCAGAGGAAAATAGATATTAGCCACTCCATCGCTATATTTAGCTTGCTCCCAAACTATTAGAAGCGGTCGAGCAACTTTTTCTAATAAGGGCAAATCGTCTAAAGAATCTGTTATTAGAGTAGAACTAGATACTTTTTTACTGCCAATAGATTCAACTACCATTGCCAATTTTCCTTTTTTGCGATCGCTAAGCCCCTGCCAAAATCTACAGCCAATTAATCCTTGATACCTAACAGGCATTAGTTTTAAAATAGGCTCGATAATAAAGTTAAATCCTAAACTTGCCACTATTATTTCTTCACTTTCACTCTTATTAAGTTGCTTGATTAAATCATAATTACTATATTTATCCGCTATCATTTTTGCTTTAGCAGACCACAATAAGATATTCCAAGGCATCAGCAACGTAGTCAAAAAAACTAAGAACCAATCTCT
>CAYXWE010000454.1:0-4147 GCA_964468145.1 uncultured Pleurocapsa sp. | reverse complement strand
TCATTACTTATTCGGGCGGACGACATCGCGTCTTCCTCAACAGCGCGGGCGCACTCAAAATTACGCCCTCACTTATTACCACAGTTTTTTTTCGTTCGCTCAAAAGTTGGTTAACCGCCCGTACTAAGTGTCAAACCTGGTTGAGTGACAAAACTTAGACAATTGATAGTGTTTTGGCTGTGTTGTGCTTATTTATCGATCGTTTTTAAACGATAGTGATTGTCAATCAGCCGCCAAACAATGCCCAGCTAGCCAAAATAATGGCTACTAAGAACAAAGCAAACCACAAAAAGCGATCGTCTTGAGTATTTGTAGGGGGCGACTCCAAATCTTCTAATTCTAATTCAGTAGGAGTTTTCGCTGATGGTTTTTTGGCTGCGACATAACGGGATGCGCCCTTGTCTGCATCAGCCAGATCGGGAATTTCGCTCATCCATTCCTTTGGTCGTTCTAGCTTTGGTGCTTTAATAATATAAAGAATGCGTTGGGCTTGTTCGCGGGTTTGGGTATCGGGATGAACGATTAACTCTTGACATAGGGCGATCGCTTCGGGGATTTTATTAGCAGCCTGGTACGCGGTAACTAACCAAATGGCAGCTTGTCCTCCTCTTCTAGAATTGAAAGCAATTAATTCCTTAGCAGCTTCGAGGTTTTCGATACTAAGACGGTAATTTCCTTTTTCTAAGGCTACTTTTCCTGCTAGATATTGTTGCTGAAACTTTTCTAGATTGTCTGTCGTCACTTTAAATATATTGTGGTAATAACTAAATTTATTATTAGATAATTTTACAATCCTAGATCTCAAGCTGCATAACAATGGACAATAAATATCGAATACCAAGTAATCTTTCTAAAACCTTAGCTGCATTAGCGGTAGGGACGATCGCCCTAATTGCAATGGACAACCCTGTAACAGCAGCACCCACTAAAGATAGTCTTAAATTAGCTGAGGTGGGTATCCGCAGTCGCATCAATGCACCCATACCCCTAAATCTTAGACCTCGCAGTCATAGACCTTCTCCCCGCGGTGACTATCGCGGATATGACCGAGACGATGGTTATTATGAAGGACATGGTGATGAGTGCGATCGTCGCCATCATCGCCATACCCACCGCCATCGCGATCGACGTTATCCCTATAATGCTCGCTATAAAAGACGTTCTAATCGAAGTAGAGTAATTATTTTAAATGCTCCTGGTAAGTTGAGGGGTTATGGCGATCGCAATAGTTACATTCGCGTAATTGGCAAATAGTAATTATAATTTGTGGGTTAAGATGGCGGTTGCTTATCGCTATTTAGATTCAATGCCATCTAGTTTATGTCAACCGTAATTTATGAAGAAAATGAAGGACGTAAATCATCGTTAGTTTTTAAAGAAACTAGAGCTAAAGCAGATATCTATACCCTAGAGGCGCGATCGCTTTTAAATAGAGCTACGGGGTTTATGGCTGGCTATGATTTTACCCTAAATCCCTATCGTGGTTGTCAGTATGGCTGTAGTTATTGTTATGCAGCAGCCTTTAGTCCCAGCAGAGAAAAACGCCAAGATTGGGGCAATTGGGTGGTAATTAAAGCCAATGCTGTCAATCTATTGCAACAAGAGCTAAAAAGATGGCAAAAGAAACACACTGCTCCCCCTCGCATATATATGAGTAGTGTTACCGATCCCTATCAACCCATTGAAAAGCAACAGCAATTAACCAGACAGTTATTGGGGGTAATGCTGGCTTATCAACCTATTTTAGTAATCCAAACTCGTAGTCCCATGTTACTACGTGATTTAGATTTGTTGCAGCAGTTTCACCGCCTGCGAATTAACCTCAGTATCCCTACAGGTAGCGAGGTAGTTAGAAAGGATTTTGAACCGCGATCGCCCAGTATTAAAGCGCGACTCCAAACTATTAATAAGTTGAGATACAGTTTGGCTAGTAACTATCAGCATCAAATTCGTTTTGCCGTAACTATCACTCCTTTGTTACCTACATTATTAACCGATAGAGATTATTTTTTCGATCAATTAGTCGGGATAGATCGCATTGTGCTGCAAGAATTTCATCCTACTAAAAAAAGTTCCTTAGTGGCTTCTACTCGCAGTGAAGCGATCGCTCTCAAGGAAAAATATAGTTGGTGGTACGATAAGGAACAACAAAGCTATCAGGAATTTAAGCAATATTTGCAGGAATATTTAACTGCTTGGTCGCCAAATATAGAAATTAAAGAAGGTAAAGCAGGTTTTGCTTATGATTAACTGGCTGACTAATTTGTGGCGCAACTATCAGCTTAAGTTAGCTTTAAAACAAGAACGGCAGGTAAAAGCTAAAAAACTCCTTCAGCAATTAGAAAGATCGGGAGCAAAGTTATCTGTTGTTGCGCGATTATATCAACATCAGTTAAAGAGCAACCAATCTCTAGCTGATTACCGTCAAGAAATTAGTCTTCTAACTCGTCGCTTACAAGAAGTTACTCCCAAGGAGTATTATTTAGAACCTGAAGTAGAAGTTGTCGATTATATTTATGATTGCTTTCAACTAATCGATATCGACTCTCATTTAATCCAGTCTACAGGGATTGATAAAGCAGTTTTTGTTGCCTTAGAACAAGAACTAGTTGAATACCTAAAAGCAGAATTTAATAAAATACCAGTAGCAAAACGCGATCGCGAGATCGATAAAGCCTTCAAGGATTTAATGGGATTGAAACAGGGCAGAGATCCCCAATACAATTATCCTCTTACTCCCCATATTTATTTTATTAAATACTTCCCTGAAAATATTTACTGTATTTATTTAGCCTGGTTTTTAGTTTATCGACAGGGTTTATTAAAACAAGACCTGAAAATATTAGATATTGCTGCGGGAGTGGGAACGTCAATTTTTAGTTTGGCACTCTTAGTTTCTAACCTAGAACGATTTCATCATACATCTTTAAAGCAAGTCAATTACTATTCCTTAGAACAACAGGCAGATTTACAGTATCGAGGGTTACAATTTTGGCGTAAATATACTAAATTTCTAACTAAACCTCTTAATACCTACTTCCGTTTTAATACTGCAGATTTATTCGATTATCAAGATTATCGCGATCGACTCCCCCGACAATTCTTTGATTTTATTATTATTGCTCATTGCTTCTTTTACGAATCAGAACAACGAGAGCAATCGCATCAAATTTATCGTCAAATATTCGATTCTAACCTTAGCCATGACGGTCGAGTTTTATTAATCGTTCAAGGAAAGAAACTTTTCCGCGCTTACGATTGTCAAATGAGCGAAGATGTCTCGATTGAATCTCAATTAATAGAAATGTTTGTTGCAGAACTAGGTTTAAAACTAGATTGGTACAAATACTTATCTTCTACTGGCAAAAGAGTTGCACCGCGATCGGGATTTTATCAGTATGCTAAAAATAATTTATTTCCCCAACAATATCTCGACGATTTGAGTAAAACCTATCTCAAACAACATTATTCATCTCATTATGCGATCGACGACTATGTTATTTTGGCTCGTTCGGCAAAAACTCAAGAAAAAAATATTTGATTAAAGCTGTTATTAGTCATTTGTCATTTGTCATTTGTCATTTGTCTGTTCTCACCTACTATGGTTTTAATTGAGAACTAAGAGGATATCAGCCAAAGTTATTTTCATATAGTCATTCCAATTAATTTCCGTATGTTTTTTGGCATCGGCAAAACATTAAGAGATAAATCATAAGCGATCGAAAGTAGTACAAAAAGACCTGTGTTTTCTATTTGGAATGACTATACATTCAAATGTTGAATTTCGCCGTTCGAAAGTCCCAGCCCCCTCTAATCTCCCCCAAGCTTGGGGGAGACCATTATGTTCCTTCCCTAGGTTTGGGGAGGGGTAGGGAGGGGGCGTTAGTGTAATCAATGAGACTTTTCAGACATCCTCTTAGAAGATGGCGTAGAAAACACAGAATTGGTTGAGGTTGTTTTGATGTTTTCATCTCAGTATTTCTAGGTAGATAGTAATATTTTTGATTTTAATTAACCTATAGATAAATATAATTATTTAAGTGAAATTACTATTAAATATATCGAAGATTGATTAACCGATAAAACCAACTAAAGCCAAGAGATTTTACTTTACTTAAAATTCACAATTACTCTTGACATTCGCCCC
>CAYXWE010000453.1:0-4149 GCA_964468145.1 uncultured Pleurocapsa sp. | reverse complement strand
CGAGCCGATATCATGCTATTAAAAAGTACTGACAAACCCACTGCCTGCTAATAACAAGCACTCAAACAAATGGGTTACTAAAATCATAGAGTTATAAAAACTATGTAATATTTTAACGCCAAAAACTAACTAAATATGGCGTTGATATCGAGATTGTCGTACATGACAAAGCGATATATTAGCTAGTCAAAAATAGCAATTGTACGCAAATAATAGTCGTGTTAGCTTTTTAATAGTCAAGTTTAGGTAATAAAAGCGCATTTTTGGCGTTGCGATGCCTAATAGAATGTTTAGTACTTTTAGACATAATTAAATAGATTTTGTAAACGTTAATGAAGTTAGTTATGTCGGTCAAATGTTTAAGGCGATATAGCAGATTTTAATATAAAGCACAGATAAAAATGGCGAAAGAAAAAAGACTAAAAATAGGAGCGGGGTTTGAACTAAGATGTTCTGCTAATAGTCCTTTAGGAGAGGTAATTAGTTACTTACAAAAACTGCCGCTAAACAATCTAGAAATTGCCAGGGGGACTTTGATTGCTCGCTTCCTGCCCTTTACCTTGGATCTATCAAAACCCGAACATCGCGCTACTGCCTTAGCTTGTGCAATTGAGTGCGAATCATGGGGTAGAGCAATTAGGGAATATTGTGCCTTACCCTGCTTGAGTTCCGTAACTACCACATCAGCCTCATTCACCGAGTCGCGGTCGCCAGAAGCTAGATTATTCGTAGAAACGGAACGGGAGTTGGAATCGAGCGAGGAAGATAAGTTGGAGAAATTTAGGCAGAAATTGCAGTCGGTCGTTGCTGGCTCGTCATCTTCTCTAGATGCCAAAGAGCGACTCATCGAACTCCAGCCAGAGCGGGATGATTCTTGGAGCGAAGCGCAATGGGAATTATGGGAAGAATTTACGACAAAACAAGAAGCTGAAATCCAGAAACAACTTCTGGGAGATTGGGGAAGCTAAAAAATATTAAATACTACTTATTACAATATTAAAACGTGAATAAAAGAGTCTCAAAATTAACTATAGTCTGCGATCACGGTACGAGTTTGTCAAAAGTACTGTACAGAGTCGGCAGAAGCGGTCGCCCGAAGCATCTAACAATGGATGCCCAACTACTGAAGCTAGAGGCAAATGCAGTAGGACAACTAAGTAAAACTTCAGGATTTGGCAGAAGCGAACACAACGCTTGGCTACAAACCGACGCTGATTTCTGTTATCTGGTAGGTAGACTCGCGCGAGAGTATCGCGCATCGACCAGCATTAAGTCTCTCAAATACGAATCAATCGTGCCGAAAATTCTGGCAGTAATTGGTGCGATCGCCCTTAAAGAAAAATTATCGAGCCAGATAAAGCTAGATTTGGCTTTACTACTGCCATTGGGTGAATCTAGCAATAATCTAGAATTAGAAAAGGAGTTACGACAATCAATTGAGGAATTTAAGTTTCAGGGCAACGCTTTGAAAGTGGATCTGCAAAGATATCAGTGCCACCCAGAGGGTTACGGTATCGCCTCTAATCTTTTGCAAAGCCATGCTATCGATGTAGTCCAAGCTCAAACTTTTGCCTTGTTGATGTTTGGCTATCGCAATACCAGCCTGCTGCTGTTTAAAGATGGCACTTTAAGCATGGATCGCAGCGAAACTACTAATTTAGGCTTTTACAATTTTAGCGATCGCATAATCAAGAAGACATCTGGATTGACCAGGGAAGATATCTTAGCGGCAATTGAGACTTGTCAAGAGAATTTTATCGATTACCAAACTGCTCTTGGAGAAGAGAGGTCGGTAACTAAGATAGCAGTAGCAGATTTAGTTAAATCTCAGGACAAACAAAAAGCAGAAGCGGAGAAAAACCATATAGAAACTGCCATAGCAAGTTCGAGACAGGAGTACTGGCAGTTGATTGAAGCCTGGCTGAATGAGGTTTTGCCAAGTCAGAAGCACTTGGATAAGTTAATCTACACTGGTGGCACTTCAAGGTTTTTCCAACTGGAACTAAGCAATTATTTATTAGGTAAATATCCCAACTTGGAAGTTAATTCGACAGAGAAAATGGAGCGAGAGCTTCTGCCAGAACTAAATTTGAGCGAAGTTGAATTATCAAAATTCAAACAGCAACAACTACCGTTGAGATTCGCCGATGCCTGGGGTTTGTTTGTAGACTTTGCTAGGTACACTCCTAAAAACTCAACCAAACCTAGAAAAATGGCTGGTGTTACTCAGGACTGAGCTTGTTTTTGGGCTTCTCTCTGTCTGAGCTTTTCTGCTAGAGGAGTAATTTCTTCTGGTGGAACGATTTTAACTTTACCGTTTTCGCCGATGGCGATCGACTCACCGTTAATTCGGTGCTGTTCGATCGCTTCATCTACAGCTTTTTGAAATAATGCACTAATATTTTCAGGAGAAAAATCTATTTTTTTCATAACTCAACAATCTGATTCCAAATATCTGGTTTGATAACGGTAATTTCTTGTTCTGGGTCAGAACGATAAGCAATTAGACTATTTTCATCTCCAGAGTTGTCATATGCTTGAAGGCGATCTGCAATTGGAAGATAAAGTTCGACAAAATTTCTTCTACCTCGCTCGTATCTTCTACTTATTATAGCATCTGGAATATTATGACCTCCAGATGCTACTCTTCTTGCTACTCGACTGACTGCTAATTCTGCACTTTCTAACCAGACATACACTAAGTTAATTCTATAGCCATTGGCTTTGCACTCTCTTAAGAACTTAGCAAAAGTTCGGGCTGCCAAGGTAGTCTCGAAGGCAAAATCTCTACTTTGTCGAGATAGAGTGTTGATTCTTTCAAGCATCAACCTACTAGCTTGAATAGCAGCAGCATCAACATTATTGGGATTAAGTTCGGCAGCAATGATATCGGCGTTGACAAATTCAATCTGATTGTCTACTGAGGATAAAATTGCGGTAGCTAAAGTTGTCTTTCCTGACCCGTGCGGTCGCGGATGCGACCAGTGCCGTTCGGAGAACGGTCAGATGCTACGCATCGCGCCGCCAAAGACGTATATTTCAGGCATGAGTAAATATTCTTGTTTGATTCATAGAGACAAGCGAGTTTGTTTCTAACTTACCAGGATTGACAAGCTCTACCGTTAGGTTAAGACTGAGCTGGGCATTTGAGAGGCTTAGGCGTGAGTAGTTATATCATTATTCAGCACTTCTTTGCACTGCTCCTCAATAGATACAAATCGAGTATTAGATCTCATTAATTTGTACTATTAATATTGGGAATAGACTCCGATATATATCAAGTTTATGATTGTCTTAACTAAGCAAACAAAAAGCATTAAAAAAAATATTTGCTTAATACGATTTAAAATTAATATCTAAAAGTTATGAATCAAATAGAAGTTAATCAAAGCACTAATTGCAGCTTTAATTTACCAAAGGCTACCGTTTTGCTAATCAAACGCGATCCTTTTCAAAGATTGGGGTTATGCAAAATACTATCACAGCAAAGCTCTTTGACTATTCATGATTGTGCCGATTTGTTTACAGGTTTGAGAAGGGCGCAACGGCTTAAGCCAGATGTAATTATTTTGGATTTAGAAATACTTGTAAATAGTAATTTCAAACTTCACGAGCAATTGAAGGAACAATCACCCAAATCTAAACTAATTGTATGTGGGCAAAAAATAGAGCGTGAAAGCGTATTAAAAGTATATTCTATTTCTGCAAGTTATTACTTAGAAGATGGTGATATTTCTAAATTGCTTTTAGCTATAGTGAATGCTTATGAAGGCAGTATTTACGTTCATCCTCGAACCAGCTATCTATTATCGAGTAATTTGCTGATGCCCGTATCATCTTCAGGATTAGATTTACTCGCTCCAAAAGAATTAGATGCTCTCAAGCACCTAATCACTGGAAAGGATTATCAAGAAATCGGACAGAGTATGTGTATTAGCTCTCATACTGTACGCAACTATATCTCTGGAATTGTCAAAAAGCTAGGGCTAAAAAATCGCACTCAAGCTGTAGTAGTAGCCGTATGTGGTGGCTTATTAGCTGAAGCTCAATAGAAAAAAAAGACCAGTTAAGGTCTTTAAATAAATGTGTTAGGCAGCTATAGGAATCTAGCTAAAATCTAAATCGTCACTTTCAGATTCTTTCTGCTTG